>JAKEIF010000008.1 GCA_022545875.1 Nitrososphaera sp. | reverse complement strand
GCTCTCCAGAAGACAGCGGTGCATCTGACGCACCAAAGTCTACTGTTTTTTCCGTAAACTGCTTTACTCCGCCGCCACTTCCAATCGATTGGTAGTTTATGTTGACACCGGGTCTTATCTTCTGATACTCGTTCCGCCAGGTATCTATCAGCGGATATGGAAAAGTAGCACCGGCTCCGTTTATCGTTGTGGCTTCTTGGGCAGAGGTTAGCGGCACAAAATTGGGAAGGAATATTCCAGCCAAGAGAACAGAGAACAAGATGATGAAGAGAGCGGCGCGATTTCCCTGCTTGCCATGATTATGCATGATAAGCTGTCCCTTTCGGATTAAGGTCGGCCTGCGACCTGTTATTCCCAATTACTTCGTTTATAGTTTCGTTAATCGCTGTCTCTGCGATGTCGCTTGCATATTCCGCCGTCCTCCTGATATCTTCGAGAATTAGTCTGATAATGTCAAAGTGGGCCATTTCCTTCTTCTTGGCTCCATGGGTGATAGCGTCTGCTTCGAGCTGGCGGATCGCGCGTGAACGGTCAACAGTCCTGTCAGCCAGTTCATAATCTCTTTGTAGAAGCGATTCGACTGAATCATTGAAAACTGACAGCGCCAGCTCGCTCATCCTGTTTATCTTTGAAAGCAAATCTGATGGGAGCTTTTGGAGTTGTTGGCACTTTTCTGCAATTGCGGCCGCATGATCGCCTATTCGCTCGATACTCTTTACCGCAATCCTGTAGCTCAGGCAATCTGAAGCAGCGTGGAGGCCAATTTCTCGAAGAATCTCGTCATTATGCAGCGCCAGCACCAGACTTCTCGAAATATAGAGGCTGAACCTGTCTACTTCGTCGTCAGATCTGACTACTCCATTAGCAAGCTCGGAATTCAGCTCAGCAAGCGCCATCATTGCGTCCTTGTGCATTGCGGAAGCGATCAGGTACATTCTCCTGAGCGCCGTGTTGACTGACAGCTCGGGAATGGATAGCAGCACCTGCAAAGTAATTTCATCAGACGAATCGGCAATGATTTCAGTACCTACCAAGCTTCTGCGCACCAACTCCCTGATTCCCTCGCGAAGTGAAGGGTTTATCCTTCCAGAAACTATCTTTAGGTGAATAATGCTGTAGCCTGCAAGATACATGGAGACGACTTTTCTCTTAATGGTCTCGGGGCCCTCTTTTGGAGAAATCGTGATCGTCGCAGCTTCAAGTCCAGTTGATAACGGCCTTCCAGATCCAGTAATCATGGAAAGTGAGTTGCTGTCAGGCTCATGGATTAGCGTTACTTGATCGCCCGCGCCGATATGCATCTCTTTTATCCATTTTTTTGGGAGTGAAAGGATATAGGTCGACTTGCCAGTTAACTGAATCTTGCGTACTTCTTTATTGGTGGTATGAGCCTGCACGCGAGCCGTCTCTAATCCAACACCTCAAAAGATCGGTTAAAGAGATTTTGCGCATAAACTATGTGGTCGCCAATAGTGTATGTAAACTATATAGCCACAGTATCAGTCCACGGCGTCAACATCCCTCAGCATCAACTGTTTTTCTGTAATTCACATATGGCTACAGGAGGACCATGTGTGGGCTGTGATCTATGTGAATTATGAGCGCTAGCGATTAATCCAATCTTCCCTTGACACCTCCATGCGAACTACAGACAAGGTTACGATGGCAATAGTTGCAATATCTGCCACAACGCTTCTAGTGTTTGCCTCAGTTATTGGCGCAGCAAACCATGCATCTGCACAGAGTCCGACAACGATAAACGGAGCCGGTGCTACTTTTCCATATCCGCTGATAGATACTTGGAGAATAGAATACTCAACGGATAATCCTAGAGTCAATATTAACTACCAATCAATTGGCAGTGGAGGAGGCATCAAGCAGTTTACGGAAAAAACAGTAGACTTTGGTGCATCAGACGCTCCGATGACCCAGGTACAGAGACAATTGCTGGATGGAACAGTCGTACACATCCCAGAGACCATAGGCTCAATTGCCGCAGTATACAATATTCCTGAAGTCCCCAGTAAAGGGCTAAAGTTAACTGGCGGAGTTCTGTCAAGCATTTTCCTAGGAAAAATCACGAAATGGGATGACCCTCAGATAAAGCAGCTAAACCCGGATCTGCAGCTGCCCTCAACTGACATCACAGTTGTTCACAGGTCTGATGGATCAGGAACCACTTTTGTATGGACTAACTACCTGTCAATGGTCAGCCAAGAATGGAATGATACCGTGGGGAAGGGCACAGCCGTACAATGGGCGACAGGAATAGGTTCTCCTGGTAACGAAGGCGTGGCCAATTCGGTAAAGACGACTCCTTATGCAATAGGATACGTCGAGTTGGCGTATGCGCTGACTACTAAAATGCCGTATGCGTACCTTCAAAACCATGACAAGAGCAACTTTGTGGAGCCATCGCTAGAATCAACAAGGCAAGCAGTTGAATCCCTCTCAACTATCCTCCCGGCAGGCGAGGAATCATGGGAATCTGTATCCCTGCTAGACGCGCCAGGCAATAACTCGTACCCTATTGCAAGCTTTTCCTACATATTGCTATACAAGGACCTTAGCACCAACCCCGGTGTAAGCAAAGAAGAGGCCGAAGCGTTGGTCAGGTTTGTTTCGTGGGCCGTAACAGATGGACAGCAATATTCGGAGCGCCTCTCATATGTACCACTGCCACAGACGGTAGTTGACCATAACTTGAAGACTCTTAGAGGGCTGACCTACGAAGAGACGTCGCTCGCCACTGCAGTCGTCCCGGAATTCCCAATAATGGCGGTACTGATACTGGCAACTGTTTTGATATCAGTAATGGCCGTACAAAGGATGCATAGGGCAAGGTAAGACGCCTGTTCAGATCTTCAACTTATTTTTTGCCTCAAAATCTGATTGCGTCAACATTCCCCTATTGTTCCTATTCGAATGCTCAAAATCCTTATTCATTCATGAAACTGCTTGTCGAGGCTTGATTACGTAGGAGCGATACTACAACTCTGTAACTGATGAGTTTATTCTCTTAGCCTGACGTCATTAGCTGTTTTGCCAAACCTCATTTCTAATCCCTTTGAACTGAATTTAATATCATAGCATTCACCAAAATGCAATGGGATCAGTGATAGCTTTATTTGGTCAGGACAAATCGGACAGTGCAGAATAGAACGGGATTGCAAGAGCGAAACACTCCAAAAACATGAGTCACAGAAAGCAAAATATCTCCGCGAATCCTTGCTCACACAGTTGGTTTCAAGCGAGCAGGGCCTATCCGAATACACATAGATATACTTGCTTGCGAATCAGATAATGATTGCCGCGATTGATACCATAGATGCCCATAACTTATGCGGCCAACTTGCCACGTTCTTATTCTATGTCGGTCAAATTTTTGACCAAGCGGCAACATACATGTCATACGTCTCGATAAGGTTGACTGGAAACTCCGCAAACTGAGCTGTATCCCCCATTCCCCCAATGACGTTGTGGAGCCACACCATCAACCTCAGTATTGTTAATCTCGACTGATATGTTGCTCTTGGATCTTGTCTGGCGAATGGGCTTCCGGTATTAGGAGGAACTTGGCTAAGGCGTTTCGGTTCTGGGCGCATCTGATGTTTGGAAAACTGCATAGGCAATTGCTGCACCTGCGACAACTAATCCGGCAATAATTCCGATTAAGACAGGCCGGGAAACCATCGTTCATCGTGTGGTTCGTTCGCTTATGATAGTTATGCACAAGACCTGCTCTGCTACTACAGGATATGGTCTGCCTGAGAAGCATTAAGTATTACCGTGGGCATGTTCTTTCATAACTGGTATGCCTGCAAACGATTCCTCATGCGTCCTATGTGGCAAGCCTCTTGTACGGGGAAACAAGATTGCAGAGGAGATTAATGGTACTGTCTATCTATTTGACAGTCCTGATTGCGTCGTCCTTCTCAGGAAACTTGTAAGTGTTTACGGCCCTGAATTTTGCCAGATATTTGCAAATTAGACTTTGATCTGCTTGTTAGCAGCGAGTTCCTCAAGTTGCTTTGCAAACGGATGTTCCGGGAATTCGAGAACTGTCAAAAACTCCTTCCTCTTGAACTGAATATCGCAGTAGCATGGAATAGCTGAAATCAGTTCCATGCCGACTTCTCTTGAAAGCGAGTCCAATTCGTCATTTTGTTGCATTTCTGAAGAAATGCTATGGGCTGATCCCACAGAGTGTGGTATGCAATATCCTGCCACTCTGTTGAGGAGAAGGTACGACTTTGCCCCAAACCGTGTGAAGGACCCATACATATCTGAAGCCATCTTTTTCGTGCCTTCTATGTCGAGGTCACCAAACTTTAGGGTTAGAAATAGCGTGTCAGCAATAGCAAGTGAATTAATTGACCAATACCTTATCCCCGGGCTGGTGTCAATTATGATAAAGTCTGACTCGAATTCTGAAATCAGCTCCTCGCGAAGATGCATGAATTTCCGGAGGATCTGCAACTTTGCATTAGGCTTTCCTGCATCCCCCTCTAGTTTGTATACTTCTTCCTTTTTCGAATTCGAATAACCTATCCAGAGTCTGCCGTCCTTGTTCATCGAGCCCTTGGCATATTTTTCAACTATGCTCGTTGTGTCGATCATCACATCATTTACTTCTGCGTTATCGGAGAGCAGGTCGTTTATCCACTTTCTCGGCAGATAATCGAAATAGGCCTGCATGCTCGGGGCGTAAACGTCGAAATCCAGAAGCGCAACCCTATATCCCTTTGCGGCAAGCATAGACGCTAAATTGGAAGCGATTGTTGTCTTGCCAGTGCCGCCCTTGTATGAATGAAAAGCGATGCAGCGGGTCACAATGGTTTTTGACTGTCGTTTGTATTTAAAGAATTCTTTATTTTGTGTAATTCGATTCTGTCATGCGAGCTAGACTCTAAAACCCATGCGTACCAAGTTTCCTTAAATAACACATTCCCAAACACTCCTCCACACCTACGTAGTGATCAATTTGAAGAGCAAAAGAAGAATTAACTATTTTCAACTAATTGCTGTAATTGTCCTAGTGTCACTAATCTTGGTGTTTGTCTACATCTTATTGTTGTCGTCTATTCTCAATCCCCAGAAAAGGCAGATAGTTGCAGACAATGAGGTAATAGATGTCACAGGTGGCAGTTATGAGGCGATAAGGTTTGAGGTGCCGATGGAATTTGGAGTTGAATCGTTTGAGCTGCAATTTCAGGTACTGGCAGCTGGAGGAAACCCTTCAGGGGACGGCGTTAATGTATTTATCAGCGACAGTCTTGGGCGATTTGAATGCCAGAAAAATGAGGCGTCAGCTCCTCGGGCAAACAGCACTCTCGCTGCAAACTGTTTGGAACTTATTACTATCATAGAGGCACAATCATTGAATGCTACATCTGGACGGATCGAAGAGTCTATCCGAGAAGGGATGTTTTACCTGGTTATCGACAACATTGGATCACGCGATGCAAAGCAAGTAAGGGTCAGCTTGACAGTAATTGCAGACTAGTTCGTAGTCGACCAAGCATGGCAAATTTTCTTGGTAATTATTAGCGTAGATCTTTTTCAGTCCGAGTATAGTTAAATAAATCTGCGATGTTGGTAGAATTCTATTGAGCTCGCCAGATCGTAGCGCAGCTAAGTTTCTGGATCGAGTTCTTTTCTCAGCTACGACCAGAAAACTAACAATCATCGTTTCATGGATTCTGGTTGGTATCATAATAATCGACATGCTCTCCTCCCGGCAAACGACGCTAAAATTTGACGAAGATTTGGAGACGATTTACTTTATACTCACTATTGTAATTGGATGGGGAATAGCATCATGGCTCCTACTAGGATACGCAAACAAGACGACTGCTGATCTGCGCGGCAGGTCTAAATTGGTAGGCTTGATTCATGGCGCAGTCACGGTACTACAGTTTGCCCTACTGGGATTCTTTGTATTCATTCTGGCCAATAGAAACTATGAAGACCTGACTTGGTACGCCAATGCGATAACTTCAGTCGCTGCGACCGCGATAATGCTGCTGTTCAGCGCCAAATTCATGCACTGGTATGTTTCGTATCACAAAAATATTCTCCTTTTGTTTTACACACTTGCCGCCGCTTCGCTAGCCGTGACTGTCGCCACTGATTATGGCGCAAAACAGGCATTCTTGCAGGTCGTTGTCGAGCCATCAGATCCCGGAGTCACTCCTGCCGAAACCTACCCGATAAAGAATACAGAGCAGGGAAGGATAATCAAGCGAGACGTAGGGACAACCATGACAACAACCCATTTCGTACCGCCACAATACGTCGATGCCTATCACTATCTGCACCAACTGCCGAGCACTGCCTCATTCGTATTCAGCTGGGCCGCCACGGCTATGACTTTGAGGTATTACCATCACAAGACCGGACGAATTACTTTTTGGTTCCTGATTTCTCTTATTCTCGCGCTATACGTGATAGGCAGGGGTCCAGATATCTTGAAGAATTTTGAAGGCACATTTTTGGATTTTGAAAAGCCGGAATGGGTCAACTACATTTACAGGGCAGGGACGGTTGGTGGCAACGTCATGTTTGGCATAGCCTTCTTTATGATGGGCCGAAGGATAGCGCCAATCAGGGATTACCTTTACATCGCCGCCGTCGGGTTTACCATCGTTGGCTTTGTCCATGTCAGTAACGCTTTGCAATTTACCTTTGGCGCGGCCAGTCACTCACTAGTGATGCTGTTCTCTTATCTGTTCAGCGTTGGCTTGTACGGCGCGGCGATATCTATCTCCCAGGACACAAAGCTTCGACAAGCGATCCGCAAGTCTGCACGAGAGGAATGCGTTCTACTGGACAGCATAGGTAAGGCCCAAGTAGAACAGGAGATCGAAAAGAAAGTTATCTTGATGGCAAAGAGCCAGCAAAACTCAATGGCGGACGAAACAGGCGTACGGCCTTCCCTAAAGGAAGAGGAAATGAAAAGCTATGTGGAAAAAGTAATGGAGGAAATCAAAGCAGCAGAGAACACATCCTCAAAGGTCAGCACTGCATGATTGCCGGATAAAAAATTCACTGGCTAGGCTAGCATTGAAACTCTTTCGTCGATAATATCCAGAGCTTTTCGGATGTAGGCGTTTGTGATCAGGGAAGGCAATTGCAATCTTATGTGGGTAGGCAGAGATTCATTGAGCCTTGCCAACATCCTTATCCTTCTGTCGGTGTTGTGCTCTTCTCTGATTGCAGAAATGGCAGCATGTATTGAGTTCATGTCCAAATATATAGTCAAAGTCGCTTATAAGGCCGCACGAAACCATCCTATAGAACGATCGTCAGGTTAGTAAACTACCTTATTTTCAAACCGCTAGTTCAGTAGTGGCGATTATTCCATACACTTAATGAGCTAAATGCCGCTATGATTTAGTAAGGTGGCTTGCGTTTCAATGCATATCTGGAGCGTGGCTGAGTGAGCGATATTCAACTAAAGGTTGTTACTTCTGTCGCCCCGTATGTAACTACTGCAAACGCGCTGCAAGCGATTCAGCTTGCGCATGAGGACGGGTTTGCGGGAATAGAGCTATCTGAGGATCATGTCCATTCCCTCGTAAGACTAAAGCCGAACTCGCTGAACCTGATGCGCGAATACAGCGCGGACAGGCATATGATAAATTCTATCCACAAGACGCTGCACAGGCCAAGCATTGATTCCAACAACAAATCTGAAAGAGAGCTCGCCGTCAGGTACTCTTTGCAGACCTTGGACTATATGGAGAAAATCGGCATCCGGCGAATGGTGCTCCATAGCTTTAGTGACCTGCCGACATTCTTTACTCTAAAGCAGGAACGCGCCAACGCGACTGGATACCTCATCGGGTGCAACCTGGTCAAGATCTATGGGCTATTGGCCCCTGTCCTTAAGGTCTATAGGGAAAGGAATAAAGAGAAAGTCGAACGCAGTTTCATGGACTCGCTTTCAGAGATTGCGAAATATGCCGCAGACAAGCGCGTAGATGGCAAGCCGATAGAGATTGTATTTGAAGAGCACTATTCGGACGCGATAGACTATGACAGCATCCCATACGGAAGAGGAGATTTTTCTAATGTTATTAGAGGGGTTGACACTGCCCACCAACTGATAAGGACCGGACAGAATTCCGATCTTTCAGGAACTGCTGGGCCTATCCATTTCCATGCTGTTGACACGAACGGCACAATAGACGACCATAGGACACTGGGGAAGGGCAGGGTTGACTTTAGGCAGTGCCTTTCATCGCTGTTGGAGAGGCAGCTGACAAACACTATTGTTATAGAGGACGGCACACGGAAAAGCGCACTGGCCTCAAAGGAAGTATTACTTTCCATGATAAAGCGAGCTAGCATCGTTGCTCCTTAATCCTATGGGATAATTCCCTAACAGTACCGAGTTTCCCTTGATATTACTTGCTGCGATGTCGAGAAGCTTGCTCACGAATTCAAGGCAGTTACTTATCTGTCTGCCAGGACGAAAGGAAGAAAAGGCAATGACTTTCACTTCATGATGGTACTGTGACTATAAAGCAGGGACTGCGTCAGAATCTCGGTCAATTTGCTATCCTTATTGTAGTCAACGCATTTGTTGGCGCAATGATAGGCCTTGAGCAAACGGTCGTTCCGCTGATAGGCAAGAACGAATTTGGCATCGATTCTAACGCAATTATTCTTTCGTTCATCGCAAGCTTTGGTCTAGTAAAGGCGATTCTCAACCTCTACGCAGGATCGCTTGCAGAGCGATGGGGAAGGAAAAAGGTCTTGATTTTGGGATGGCTGTTCGGGATACCCGTCCCCTTCATCCTGCTCGCAGCACCTGATTGGAACTGGATTATTCTGGCCAATGTTTTGCTCGGCGTGAACCAGGCCTTGGCATGGTCGATGACTGTCAACATGAAGATCGACCTTGTAGGGAGGGAGAAAAGGGGACTGGCACTAGGGCTGAATGAATTCGCTGGGTACCTTTCGGTTGCAGTCGTCGGATTTGCCACAGGCTATCTGGCTTCTATCTATGGGTTAAAGCCATATCCGTTCTATATTGGAATAGCGTTTGCCGTTGTCGGCACGTTAATCTCTGCAATCCTTGTGCGCGACACGAGAAAATTTGTTCAACTAGAACTGCAGGGCGAAAATCAAGATAGCGGTCCTTCCAAGACCCTTACGTTTAAGCAAGTTTTTGTTCAGACTTCGTGGCAGAACCGCACCCTGCTGTCAGTAAGCCAAGCCGGCCTGGTCAACAACCTCGTTTTTGGCGTTTCATGGGGCTTGTTTACTCTGTATTTTGCGTCCTTTCAGCTAAACGTGAACGAGATTGGATTTCTCAAAGCACTACACCCTGCTATCTGGGGAATACTCCAGCTTGGCACTGGCTCTCTAAGCGACAGAATAGGCAGAAAATCATTGATTTATAGCGGAATGATAGTTCAGGCGGCAGGAGTCTGGGTGGTCCTGTTTTCGGGCTCGATGCTTGGCTGGATTGCAGGAATGGCACTGCTGGGGGTAGGTACGGCACTTGTCTACCCCACGTTACTTGCTGCAATAAGTGATGTTGCACAGCCACAGTGGCGGGCAACCTCGCTTGGCGTATACCGCTTCTGGCGAGACCTTGGATTCGTCTTTGGAGCGATAGGAATAGGTTTCTTGGCTGACGTCTTTGGAGTAGGGTTTGCCATTCACGCGGTTGCATGGGTAGCCCTGGCCTCCGGAATCTTTGTATTTGGTGTTATGCGCGAGACGAAGCGAAAGCACCAAGATCCAGCCTGCGAGGTTCAATAACCATACGAGACTTTGCGAGAGAACTAGACAGCATCTTCGTACAGGCTGTCCGTCTTTGCAGCCATGATAAAATCATTTTTGTGCAGACCTCCGATTTTATGGGTCCACCAGCTTACCGTCACCTTTCCCCACTCTATCAAAATGTCCGGATGATGTCCTTCTTCTTCTGCGATTTGTCCCACCCTGTTTGTAAAAGCAAGAGCCTCTGCGAAATCCTGAAAATCAAATGATCTCTCTAGCCGTTTTATCCCGCCTTTCTCCACAACTGACCAGAGCTGGAGCTGCCTGTAGAATTGATCTATTTCCTCATCCGTAAGCGTAGGCATCCCGCCGCGGCACGGCTCACACTTCATTTCATCCAATCCCAAAGGCTGACAAGACAATAGCAGCACGATGGTATTTATTTTTCTTTGTTACGTATTGCGACGGCGGCGAAATGTTGGGGATGCCGCCAAAAGGCATGATGTTAATCGCCTTGCTGATATGTCGTATTATTTCCAATACTTGCTCCACATTCCTGCCCACATGAACGTCAGCAGGGTAAATGCAACGGCCGTAATGCCGGTGGAGAGATGCGCGGCCACCACTAGGGGATGTAGGCTCGTAGTTGCAGTCAAATATCCAAGTATTATCTGGGCTGAAATTATCACCGCCGCTATTATGGCGGCCCTTTTCGCCTTTGTTGCCTTTGACGGGACAATTATCACTGTAGCATAGACAAAGCCTGCCGTTACGGCGGCAAGAACCCTGTGGATATACTCTACTGCGTACCTATCTTCCGGCAGTGCAAAAAAGCCGTTTGGACAGAGGGGCCAGTCAGTGCATGCAATACCGCGCTCCTGCCCGCTAAAGTACACGCCTACGATCATTGTAGTGAAAACAAGGCCGATTGAGAGAAACGCGATAACGAGCGTAGATTTTTTCAGAGGAGCGTCTGTGGCAGGATCTTTCGTTGTCATCCGCTCCCACATGTGCGATTGCAGCTATTGAAATTGCCATCTGGCAAGGTCAGGGAATTGAGTTCAAAAGCAATCATTCGATCCCGCGTGGTTTGTGTAATATTGCCAAGGCGAGGGCTGCAGGCGGATAGGTTTTCAGATGACATGTCCACGGAAAGGTTGGGTTGTGTTGTAAGACGCCGGCACCACTGTCTATCTTGGATTGATTGCCCCGTCATTCTAATTTATGTATTCTGAATCTTTTTCTTTCAGGCCGGAATATGTCATGAACTTGATTAATAGTTGAACAGCCATATGCTGCTGAGCAAGGCTGATGGACCACAAAAACAGAAAGGACAAAAATGACATTGATGGCAGTCGCCGTGCCGAACGGCACCACGAGATCTTCAACCCATCGTCTGACGCAGAGTTTGCAGACATTACGGAAACCCCAGATGTCGCCGTATGGGCCAAAGAGAATAGGGCAGGCGTAAAAGTCCCTTCAGATAAGGTTGCAGAAGGAAGAATAACATCCCCCGCTAGAGCCATTAGCGAAAATACGAGAGCCGAATCCTCTGCTGCATCTGCCCGCAAAGAGAGGCTTGTTGATGTTGCAAATACGAGAGAAGTCGAAGAGGCAGCCGAGCAAGGCGAAACGCTGACCGACAAGGCCGACCTTTCCAGTCCATAAAAGATTCTATGCAAATTATTATTATCAGATCCTGCTAAAACCTGACATATGGCTGCAAGACAGGCAGGATTGGACCAAAAGGCGGGTTCTAGTCGAAAGATAATTAAATTCCACGGCACTGAGGTTGCCAACGTCAAGGTCATTTCATTTGAACAGTACGAGCGGGGATCCAGACAAGAAATAAGAACATTTGACGCGGCAAAGGATGAGCTGGATTGCGAAACCATAAACATCCAAGTAGTGTCTGATTTTGTCACAATAACTTTTTACAAAAATGAACAGTCAAATATTAGCATTCAGCGGCACCTGATCCCAAATCACAGGATAGAACGAATAGTCGTAGAAGACTTGCAGGATGCTACTTAGCAAGTAAACATCGGATGCATGGTGAGCTAGTGAAAGTCTATCGAATTTCTGCCATTACCTTCAAGGTCAGGGACATGGCGAAATCATGCAGCTTTTACTCGCGCTTGCCCGGCTTCAAATTAGTTTACGGAGGGGCAAATGCGCAATTTACGACATTTGAAATCACGCCGGAGCCCAGAATGTCAATTAATTTAGAATCGTCAGGCAATACCCCGGACAAGGGCAGTAAAAGCAGGACAGATTTCGGCCGGATAATATTTCACGCAACAGATGTCGACGACCTCTATCGATTTATGGAAAATGACAAGACGATATTAGAGCTTGCCAACCTTGAGGGCAGGCCGTCAGACGCGCCGTGGGGCGAACGGTTCTTTCACATCCGGGATCCTGACGGTTATCAGCTT
>JAKEIF010000093.1 GCA_022545875.1 Nitrososphaera sp. | reverse complement strand
GGACCAGTGCTTTTCATTCCCACCTCTGTGACCAGCGGCAATTTGTCTTTCCATACCCTGCTTTTGATAGCATCAAGTGTGCTATCTGAACGACTGGTGAGAGTCTTTTCACTAACGGAAATTATCCTTATTGGCAATCTTCCGTCATCTCCTTTGCTCAGGCCATGGATTTGGCCGGCTAGCTGGTCGCGGACTGTTTTTTCAGTCGTGGCAACAAGATAAAGGGATACATCTTGTGTGAGTGTCTTGTAGGATTCGCCTAGGTGATGTCTTTCCTGCCTGTCTAGATAACACCCTTCTTCCTCCGACCATAGCTGATCCTCGACTGCTGAAACAGTCTTGTCTGCCAAGTCTCGCATCTCTGACGCTTCCTTCTCCATGTGAATCTTGGAAAGAAGCAAGGAAAGGTTGGTCAGTCCCAGTATCCAGCAGGCTTGGGTGTAAACTATCTTGCCCGCTCTGAGCACAGAATCCATCCAGTCCTCATTATGATCTTGTTCCAGCAATCCATCATTATCTCTGTCCCTGCTTCGCAGATAATCTACCGCCTTGAGCATTTTGGGCACTGTAGAATCAATTATTTCTGAAGGACTTTGCACTTGTAATTTTGCAGGGACCTTAGATCTTCCTTGGAAGAAATCTGAGTTTGACGCTAGATCAGCCCTCAAGTAAGCATCAAAAATCCACGACGTGGTGGAAATCATCAAAGCTGTCGAATCGATGTCAGGATTCTTTCTAAATACTTCAGTATGGCCGCGGAAAATACTGGTAGGAAGAGCTCCTTCAAACTTTTTCTCAAAGTCTGGCTTTGCTACTTGGGACAGGTATTTCATTTCTGGCGACCCCCTCCCATAGACAATTTTCTCTTTTTCAGGCTCAATCTGATGCGACCAAATTTTCGGAATCTCCTGCATAACGGGATCTATCGCGCCAGAGAGAAACCAGTCCTTCAGAATGTAAGAAGCATCTCTACACCACACGGCCTTGTAATATCCGCCCGGGTTGACTCCTTGTTGCACAAACTTTTCTGTTTTCTCCACAAAATCTTGAGCCTCATTGTAAAAGGATTGCCTGTCCGATGTAACACCTGTCGAGCGACTCAATTTACTCTCGATCACTCTAGGCATTTTATCACTTTTCTACATTGCATCTATGTGAAAGAATTGTTATTTGCAATAGCCACCTAGAGAAGTCGAGGGAAAAAAGTATGTCAAGACACTCGCAGGAAGAATATAGATGCAGAGCATGTGGAAAGGAGTTTGAAATCCTAGGAGATTTACAAACACATATTCTCTTGGAGCATCATCAGAAGGGCGACATACCTGATGAGGCAGAGGCGGCATAACAATGAAAAAAGAAGGTAGTTTAGCCCTTTAGTCTTTGAACCTCTCTGGGAATTGACCTATTATTCAAAGCCGAAAAAATTCGCACACTAGACCCTAGTCGGAAAAAACCTGCTTGGTTCAAAAAAAAGAGAGGAAGAGTTTCCTAAAGTATGGATTCTCCATCAAGTGTTGCTACTGTCACCTCTCCGTTTACGAGTTCGATGTGTCCGTCATGCACTGCGCCGTCTGTGTCTACGATACCAAAGTCTAGGTGGAACTCTGTCTCGCTCACATGAACTACCATGTCTGTATGCAAGTCTAGTTCGTCATCTATCTCGATGCCAAGTCCTGGCAACTTAGACAGGATAAAGTTCCTCGCAATAGTCATGTCGTCTCTTGATTCATTACCGCTGTTGGTTGAGCTTCCAGAATCTCCGCCAGCAATGATATACACGACATTCACAGTCATTGTGACTTCCTGTTGTCCTGGGAGTATCTGAGTTCCTCCGTCCTGAGCGACAGATGTGTCTCTTGCAAGGACTGGGAAGTACACATCATTCAAGCTGATTGATTTGACTCTGTCAACTCCCATTCCTACTGCGCTGGCTGCGATGACTGCGCGTTGCCTTGCATTCTCGATTGCTTGGCTAATGAGACCCTCTTGTACTTCCATCTGTCTTTCTTGGGAAAGGAAGAAGTATGCTCCTTGGACTGTATTGGCGCCAGCTTCAATCGCGTTGTCGATTACCTGACCTGCGTCAATGTCTCCATCTGCGTCTAGTGTCACTGTGACAGTGTTGGAAGCTCTGTAGCCAGTTATCTCGGTACCTGGCAAGCATTCAGGTGGTGTTGGATAGATCATGATGCAGGCGTCAGCTGCTGGTCTGTTCCCATAGACTGGGTAGACGTTATAGCTGCTTGTGCTGATGTCAGCTTCGGCAATTCCAAGACTCCCGAGGGCTGCGATAACTTCAGCGACCAAGTCTGCGTTCTTGTCAGCTGCTTCCTGTGCCGTTGTGCCATTTGTTTCAACTCCGACTGTTACAGAGAACTTGTCTGGCTGTACCCTAGTCGTCGCTGTGCCTGAAGTCGAAACTGTAGAATAGACCACGTGGCTAAAGTCGTCTTCGCAGACTTCAGCGCCAGTCGGGCATCCGATGTCTACCGGCATAGGAGACTCCTCGTCATTTGTTCCGTTCGTCGATTGCGCATTTGCGCTCAAAAATTGAGTGCTTGCAAATGCCGCCGTAAAGATTCCTGCCGCAAGTATTCCTACGAGCAGCACTAGTTTCTTGTCGTTATTTGACATTTTGTTGCTATAGAATAATTGGCACCATTGCTAAATCTGCGCTTTAGAACGTGTTTCACGTTCCGTTCTACGTTTCAGAACACCTAGAGATTCGACAATCACATAAGATAAGCAATAATGAAGAATTAATACAGTTCAATGAAACAGAATATCCTCTGTATCTTTCTCTGATGCATGAGAGGCTTCTCGCTTAAATGCCGCGGCTAAAACAATATTAGTAACAACCAAGTTGGCAGTTCATGAAGGAACTAGTAACAGAGATAGACATTTCCGCGTCCCCGTCTCGTGTGTGGCGCGTACTCACAGATTTCGAAAAGCATTCTAATTGGAACCCATTTATGACCAAAATAAGGGGCAAGGCCGTCGAAGGCGAAAAGCTTGACGTCACATTGCCCAATCCGCAAGGTGGTACTATGGAAATTTCGCCCACTATTCTAATAGTCGAGGATGAAAGAGAGCTGCGTTGGCTTGGTAGGACAGAAGGCGATACATTCAACGGCGAGCATTCATTTATCATTAAACCAATGGGTGAAAACAACGTTCGATTTATTCACAGCGAGAAATTCACAGGTTCAATGGTTCCGATGCTTGAAGGATGGTTGGATACAGTTGTAAGAAAGCATTTTGAAGACATGAACAAAGCTCTCAAGGACAGAGCAGAAGCGATGTAGGAATTACCAACCGCTAGTTAGTGCCCTTCAGGAATCAAGTACCGACAGATAAGAGCACCCCATTAGGCGATGCGTGATTCTTTGCACTTTACACTTGTAAACTCGGGTTGCTATATATGCCAAGTTCCAATCAGTCGGCATGTCAAAAAGCACGACAGCAAACTTGAAGCACGATGGTCAGGGCTCAAATCTCGCACTTGACCCCCGCCGTTGGAAAGCCCTGTTCCTTCTTTCGCTGGCGCAGTTCCTAGTCATTCTGGACACGTCAATCATAGGCGTAGCGTTGCCCACAATTCAACAGCAGTTTGGATTCTCACAGGCAGAGTTGCAGTGGATTTTCAGCGCTTATGTAATCGTATTTGGTGCCTTGTTACTTCTTGGCGGTAGACTATCAGACATCCTTGGGCAGCGCAAGATCTTTGCAATTGGTTTTGCCATTCTGACTGGAGCATCAGTCCTGGCTGGTCTTGCGCCAACAGGAGATATACTCATTGCAGCTCGCGCGTTGCAAGGAATAGGCGCCGCTTTCATTGCGCCAGCTGCGATGTCAATGGTGTTAAACCTGTTCACAGTGCCAAGAGAGAGGAGCAAGGCAATGGGCATCTGGGGAGCTGCGGCTCCAGCAGGAGGGACTGCGGGTGTCTTCCTAGGTGGCGTGATAACCGCTTATGTAGACTGGTCATGGGTCTTCCTCATCAATGTTCCAATAGGAATCATGGTGCTCGGATTGGCACGGCCGTTGCTTCCAAGAGGGTCAAAACAGAAGGGCCGCGTTGACTACCCCGGGGCCGTATCAATCACTGCAGCGCTGATAACGCTGGTTTACGCCATAGTCACTGCAAACGATAACGGATGGACTTCGATACCTACCATTTCATTGCTACTTGCATCCGCGGGATTGTTTGCAGGATTTGCAGCAATACAGAAGCGGTCAAAGTCGCCATTGATTCCGCCAGCAATATTCAGAGTCCGCAACCTTCTGGCGAGCAACATAGTGATGGCCTTACTTGGAGCGGCATGGATACCAATGTGGTTCTTCTTGAACCTCTACTTGCAGCAGATACAGGGATACGGGGCATTTGAGAGCGGCCTTGCTCTACTCCCAATGACTGCCGCAATCATGATCTTGATGGTTGGAGCCTCGTCTCGAATCATTAGCCGCATTGGAGTAAAGACAAGCATGGTTGTCGGGCTCGGCTTGCTGGCTGTTGCTATGGCTCTATTCGCAACGATGCCGAGTGGTAGCGGTAGTTTCATGACACACGTGTTACCTGCTTCACTGGCCGCAGCAGGTGGCATGTCACTTGCATACATCCCTGTGTTGATGTCTGCGGTTTCACATGCTAGGCAAGAGGAATCAGGACTTGCATCGGGGATTGTGAACACCAGCTACCAGATTGGGTCTGCGCTAGGCTTGGCGATCATTGTTGCTCTTGCCTCCGCACAGACACTTCACGAGAGCAGTAGTGGACTAGAATTGGTTGACGCGATGAATAGCGGATTCCATATAGCGTTCATAGCCGCAGCAATAGTGGCCGCAGCAGCGGCTGTTGTAGCATGGCTAGCAATCAAGAAATCGGACCCATCAGGTACGAAGGAGGCGCCTATGGCTGCAGCCTAGCAATATCCAATGGCTAGCCGAACCATCATCTATTTCTTGTCCAACTCTATCGCTCAACTCTGAGCGTTGCTTACTTTCTTTGTCATGGGTCTTTGCCACATGAAAATACGGAGGACTATCAATCAAACAAAAGTACAATCCAGTTCGCAAAACGACAAAGGCTACCTTGTGACAATGTTGCACAGTGACAGACTCTGCTCAAAGTTGAAATCCTATCTGAACATCTACAACAACAGCAAGCGCGGGCTTACCTAGTTGGATGCGACAAACTAACTTGGTAAGGAATTGCTACCAGCCTTAAATAGCCTGCTCCCTATTGATATTGCATGATCGAGATAACAAGATCAAACGAGCATTACCACAACGACGATATGGACTGGCTGTCGAGCTACTGGCACTTTTCATTCGACCACTACCAAGACCCGCAGAAAATGAACTTTGGCCCGCTCCGGGTTTTCAATGACGACATCGTACAGCCGGGTACCGGGTTTGGGTTCCACCCTCACCGCGACATGGAAATTATCACATACGTCATTGACGGCGAGCTGGAACACCAGGACAACCAAGGCAACAAGGGCATAGTTCACCCAGGCGAAATACAGCGAATGACGGCAGGGACCGGCATACTGCATTCGGAATACAACCATTCAAAGGAAAAGCCCCTGAGGCTCTTGCAGCTCTGGATATTTGCAAACAAGCGCGGCCTAAAGCCTTCGTGGGAGCAGAAACAGTTCAAAAAGGAGGAACGCCAGGATAGGCTATTGCCCGTAATCGTACCAGAGCAGGTCGCCGACGGCGGGGCGCTTCACATTCACCAAGACGCGTCAATTTACGTTTCGTCTTTGAACAAAGGCGCAAAGGTAGAGCACGTGATGGCTCCGGGGAGAAAGGCGTATGTGTTTGTGATAGATGGAGAGGCCAGCTTGAATGGCAATGCGCTAAAGACCAGAGACTCGGCGAGGCTGGAAAATGAAAGCAAGATTTCATTGAGCGCGGCGTCACCGACTGAACTGATTCTATTGGATCTGCCAGAAAAATATGCCATCAACTACTAGCTTTAAGGTACTGGGAGTAGCCGGCAGCACCCGCGGCAACTCCTACAGTACCCGCGCGCTCAAGATTGCATTGGATCACGCCAAGGCGCGAGGTGCTGAAGTCCGGCTGTTGGAGCTTGGCAAGGCGACAATTCCATTGTACAACCCCAGCCTGCAGCAGTCAAAAGAGATCCAGCTGGCCGCCGAAGACGTCGCTTGGGCAAATGCGTTTATCCTAGCTTCTCCTGATTACCACGGCTCGATGTCTGGCACTCTAAAGAATTTTCTCGACCATTTCTTTGAAGAGTTTGCCGGCAAGGTCTTTGGATACGTAGTGGCTTCGCACGAAAAGGGGCTAACCGTTATGGAGCAGATGAGGACTGCGGTGAGGCAATGCTACGGCTGGAGCATGCCATATGGCGTTTCGGTAAATGGCGAGCAGGACTTTAAGGCCGGCGAAATATCAAATGAAAGAATTGCCAAGAGGATCAAAATGATGTCGCGGGACTTGATAGTATACGGCGCCCTGGTGCATGAGCAGTTTGTTCGGGACCTTGGCGGCCTTGACCCAGACACATTCGCAGCTCGCTACCGGGTGTGACCAGGTTTTGCCCTACCCGGTCAATTTAACCGGCACGCTCGTATATACTCCGATGGAAAACACAACGGTGACTGTGTAACGACACTCCCTGTTTCTGACGAGCTGCTAGTCAGCGCGGTAGAAAAAGTGGGCAAGAGCATTGTCAACATTGCCAGCGTGAGGATGCTCCAAGACCAGCTCTTCAGGGTATTTCCAGTTGAAGGGGTTGGGTCCGGAGTCATTATTGACGAAAAGGGCTACATCCTGACTAACAACCACGTAATAGACGACGCAGACCGGCTCAAAGTAACGCTTGCAGATGGCAGGGTGCTCAAGGGCCGAGTTGCCGGAAGCGACGAAGTCACAGACCTTGCCGTGCTCAAGGTAGAGTCTGAAGAGCCGCTGCCGGCTGCCGCGCTGGGCGACTCGGAGGGCCTCAAGGCCGGCCAAATAGTGCTTGCCATAGGAAACCCGTTCGGGCTCACAGGCGGGCCTGCGGTGACTGCCGGAATCGTAAGCTCACTTGACCGGAGCATCCAGACAAGGAGCGGCGTGCTGGAGCTTATCCAGACTGATGCGGCCATCAACCCCGGCAACTCTGGCGGGCCTCTTGTGAACGCGAAAGGCGAAGTAATCGCTATCAACACTGCCAACATGCCGTACGCGCAGGGAATCGGGTTTGCCGTCCCTATCAATACTGCCAAGAAAATATTGCAAGAGCTGATCGAAAAGGGCAAGGTGTCAAGGCCCTGGATTGGGATTTCGTCAATGAAAGTCACTCCCAGACTAGCCCGCCACTTTGGGCTTCGGGCAGGAGAAGGCGCGCTGGTCGCAGGAGTCGAGCCGTACAGCCCCGCTGACGACGCAGGCCTGAGGAAGGGCGACATTATTGAAGAAATAGACGGCAACAGGGTGGAGGACCCCTCGCAGATAGCGGCAAAGGTAAAGGACAAGCAGATGAACGAGCGAGTCGTCCTTACTGTCAACCGCTACGGCCGCCAGCTGCAGGTGCCTGTGCAGGTGGACGAGCGGCCATGACCTATTTTTTAAAGAATAACGCTTTTGAAGCCCGGCGTGCATCTATCATGATAGTGTCTTCAGATCATGATTCAATGGACGACCTAATCAAGGAGCTCGAAAGGGGAGAAACACACGTCGTAATTTCAAAGGAGATAAGGAAGTGGAACAAGCCGGTGACCGTCATTTCCGGACTCAAGGACAGGACCGACGCAAAGGACATCACCAAGGCCTTCAAGACAAAGATAGGCACTGGCGGCACGTTCAAAGACGGCCAGATGGTGCTGCAGGGAGACCACAGGCAGACCGTAAAGGACCTCCTTATCAAGATGGGATTCCCCGAGGAATCAATCGAGGTGCTATAGTAGCATAGTGCTTACCTGCTCAGCCAGCAGTGACTTTACAATTTATATCTTCAAAAGGCGCTATTGACATGCAGCAAGTGGATAGCAAGGCAGAAGAGGTAGTAGAGGACAAAAAGCAGGAGGCAGTCGAGGTGACCTCAGGCAAGACCAGCCAGATTCTTGTCAAGGAAGAAGAGCCGTTTTCCTCAGCCGACTTTCACAATAACGACAACAAGGTTTTAGAGCTGCTGAATGAAGTCGGGTCGAACTATTCCTTCAAAGGGCTGATGCGCAAGCTAAACATCCACCAGCAGAGCCTGTCCCGGGCGCTGCACAGGCTCGAGGAGATGGGCTTGGTAGAAAGGACGGCGTTTGGCTACAGGCTTGGCTCCATGGATGTGGCAAGGGCAGAGTCGAGGAAGCCAAAGGGCCTGGAATACGCGCAGCTGCTCCAGACTTTTATCCCGCCTAGCGTAAAGTC
>JAKEIF010000092.1 GCA_022545875.1 Nitrososphaera sp. | reverse complement strand
TGACGCCAAGCGTCCTTGCGAGAAATGCGTGCTCTCTTCCTTGTCCTCCTGGCTCGATTGATGCCTCGGTCTCACCGGGCTTGACAGAGATGACCAGAATCGCTGCGTCTGCCTCAGATGCGCCTGTGATCATGTTCTTGATAAAGTCCCTGTGACCTGGAGCATCGATCAGCGTGAAAAAGAACTTGCCCGTTTCGAACTTTTGAAAAGCGAGATCGATAGTGATACCTCTTTCGCGTTCGTCCTTGATGCTGTCAAGGACCCAAGCGTACTTGAAAGTATCACCCTTTCCCGTTGCTTCTGATTCTTTGGCATATGCATCTATGGTTCTCTGGTCAATGGCCCCCAGATCAACCAGCAAATGACCTACAGTAGTTGACTTGCCATTATCGACATGACCTACAACCACCAAGTTCATGTGTGGCTTCTTGCTAGCGCTCATAGAGCAACAGCGCTTCATGGGCTTTATTTGTATTTCGCCCATGTTTGTTGTAAGAAACAGAATCTCTCATGAAAAGATCTGGATCAGAAAAAACCGTAAGGCGCGATCATGTACGTAATAACACATCGGAAAGGTTTTAAACCGAAAATTATGAGCTTGTCAGATATGCGAATTACACTAAGTGCCATCAAGGCCGACATCGGCGGAATCGGCGGTCACACTCGTCCAAGCGACGAACTTGTTGCCAGCGTAAAGAATTTTGTTGCCAAGAACGCAAAGGGGATGCTAATTGATCACTACATCGGGTACACCGGCGATGACATCCATATTATCATGACCCATACACAGGGAACAGACAGCGAAAAAATTCACAAGCTCGCATGGGACGCTTTTACCGAGGGCACCAAAGTGGCAAAGGAGCAGGGGCTTTACGGAGCGGGCCAAGACTTGCTGAAGGACGCATTCTCCGGAAATGTGAAGGGGATGGGCCCCGGCGTAGCAGAAATCGAAATGGAGGAGCGACCAAGCGAGGTATTTTGCATTTTCGCCGCCGACAAGACCGAGCCGGGAGCTTTCAACTTCCCGCTCTGGCGCATGTTTGTCGATGCCCGCAGCAACACCGGCCTTTTGATAAACGAGAATCTGGCAGAAGGCGTCATCTTTAGGATAATGGACGTGATGGAAGCCAAGATAGCCGAGCTGAAAATGTGGCAGGACAAGGCCGAATTGGAGGCAGCGCTGATGTATCCCGGCAGGTATGTAATTCATTCCGTCATGTCAGCGGACGGCGCAGATCAGATTGTTTCTGCTTCAACCGACAGGTTGCACAACATTGCAGGGACCTATGTTGGAAAGGACGACCCCATAGCCATCGTCCGCACGCAAAAGAACTTTCCGGCAACCGAGGAGGCGGGAAGCGCCTTTAATGACCCACACTATGTTGCAGGCAATACAAGGGGCAGCCACCACATGCCCCTGATGCCCGTAAAGCTCAACTCTGCAGCATCACTGAATTATTCTATTCCCGTAGTCTCGTGCCTTCTCTTTAGCATGCGTAATGGCAAGCTTACCGGACCCCACGACGGCTTTGGGACAGCTGACTGGGACTTGCAGCGCACATGGGCGTCAGAACGCGCAATGATAATGAGGAACCAGGGATTCATACACCCCGCGACGCTTGTGCCTGACGAGCTGGAATACAACAAGGGATATGAAGCGCGCATGGCAAAGCTCGCATCCAAGTTCAAAGACATGGACGAGATGCTCAACGGAAAGGCCAAAAAGGGTACAGAGGCCGCGAAACCCAAAGTTGGCAGCAAACGTTGAAGCGACCGCTAATCATCAACTTCAAGAATTATGAAGAGGCGTCGGCCTCAAATACCGTAAAGCTGGCAAGAGCCGCGCAGAAAGTGGCAGAAAAGCTAAGGGTCGAGATAATTGTGGCTCCCCCCCAACCGGCCCTTGCGCTTGTCGCAAAGAGTGTCAGCATACCGGTTTTCTGTCAGCACGTAGACGGTGAGAACGACGGCTCTACCACTGGCTATTTTGTGCCCTCTATTGCAAAGTCATACGGCGCTGTCGGTTCGCTTATCAACCATAGCGAACACCGGATAGAACTAAAGTCAATAGCAGTGACGGTGGAGCGCATGAGGAAGCTAGGAATGACCTCTGTAGTCTGCGCTCGGACACCGCATGAAGTCATGGAAATGTCTGTTTTTGAACCCGACTATGTGGCCATAGAGCCGCCAGAGTTGATAGGAAGTGGCAAAGCTGTATCCAAGGAAAACCCTGCAATAATTTCCAAATCAATAGAGGCTGCAGGCGGGAGAACAAAGGTGATATGCGGTGCTGGCATTACAGACAAGAGTGACATCAAGGCAGCCATAAAGCTGGGCTCACGCGGGATATTGGTGGCCAGCGGCGTTGTCAAGGCAGAATCTTGGATTGACAAGATTGCCGAGCTGGCGTCTGGCATGAAGTAGAGCGCTGCACAGGACATTATTCAATTTCGGACTAGATCCTTGGTCTCGGAAGATTCCAGTTGTACCTCATGGCTAGCAGCCTAAGAGACGTTACGGCAGCTATGGTGGGAATAGCCGCGATGTTGAGATCGACACCCGCAGATAGCAGTGCAAACAGCATGATTACTCCTAGAAAACTTGCAGACGCATACAACTCTCTGACAAAGACGATCGGAACTTCATTGACAAAGACGTCGCGCAAGATGCCGCCGCCTATAGCCGTAACGACTCCCGCGAATGCCATGACTAGGAACTTCAATCCAGCCAGATTGTATGCAAGCGAAGCTCCGATGACAGTAAACACGCCAAGACCAATTGCATCGAACTTTAGGAACATGTTCCAGTGTTTTTTGAGCGCCCTGTAGAGGAAGAATATCGCGATCGCCGTGGCCGTCGTTATCACTAGATAGAGCGGGTCGGCTACTGCCAAGGGGGGAATTCTCCCGAATACGATATCGCGAACTACTCCGCCGGTGATGCCTGTAATGGTCGCAAGAATGATTATTCCTACGATATCGGCCTTGTGCTCTATTGCTTTGAAGGCGCCAGTCACCGCAAAAGCCATGGTCCCGAACAGATCAAGGATCTGAATCAGCAGTGGAAAAGTGGAATCAGCCGACAATCAGACCACCAACATTTGCCAGCCTTCCACGCCCAAATCTGGGATCGTATCCAATGATTTGAAATTATCGGTAAAGGCGCATACAAGATTTTAAATTAAGCCGGGGAGGATCGATCACTGGCAATGTCTGAAGATGCGGCTTTTGGTAGTGCTCCTTCGATTGTGAGGCCGATATACTTCTTTGACGAAGTCAAAGTAATTGACAGGAGACTGCTTGGCGGCAAGGGCGCGGGGCTAGCAGAAATGACACAGCTTGGCCTGCCTATACCCCCTGGATTTACAATAACGACGGATATTTGCGAGAAATTCTATGAAGCTGGAAGGCGGCTCCCGGATGGCCTAATGGACGAAGTGCGCAAATCCATCAGGCGGCTGGAGGACCTTACAGGCAAGAAGTTTGGCGACGCCTCTAACCCTCTTTTGGTATCGGTTCGTTCCGGGTCTGCCGTATCGATGCCGGGCATGCTGGACACGATCCTGAACCTTGGGCTGAACGGTGAAACGGTAGAAGGCCTTGCAAGACAAAGCGGAGAGGCGAGATTTGCCTATGATGCATTCCGCCGGTTCATCCAGATGTTTGGCAAGATAGTCCTTGGCATAGACGACAGAAAGTTTGATAGCTTGAGCGCGGGAAAAGATCTCTCCAATGCCGACGTCCTGCGAGAGATATCCAAATCGTTCATTTCACTTTGCGAAGCGACAGGCAGGAAATTTCCTTCGGATCCTTACAAGCAGCTGGAACTCGCAATAGACGGCGTCTTCAGGTCGTGGACGGGCAAGCGGGCTGTAGAATACCGACGGCAGTACAACATCACTCCCGACAGGTCCAATGGCACCGCAGTCACTGTAGTCTCGATGGTCTTTGGCAATATGGGTTCTGACAGCTGCACCGGCGTTGTCTTTACCCGGAATCCCGAAACCGGCGAGAAAAGTCTTTACGGTGACTATCTAACGAACGCACAGGGAGAAGACGTGGTTTCGGGCAAGACAACTCCGAACCATATCGATTCCCTAATCAGTGAAATGCCTGACGTCTATAGGCAGCTGAAAAACGTCTGTGAAAAGCTGGAGAATCACTTCAAGGAGCCGCAGGACGTCGAATTCACTGTTGAAAAATCAAGGCTCTACATACTGCAGACAAGGGCCGCGAGGATGAATCCCGTCGCGCAAGTCAAGACTTCCGTTGACATGTACCACGAAGGTCTGATAACGCGAATAGCCGCCCTAGAACGGATCGACCCCGAAGGCCTCGAGCAGATCCTCTACCGGAGAATTGACCCACACTCAAAACAAAAGGCAGTTGCGACCGGTGTGGGAGCGTCGCCGGGAGCCGCCAGCGGAGTCGCTGTCTTTGACATATCAAAGGCAGAAATCCTTGGCAAAAAGGGCGAAAAGGTAATCATAATCAGAGAGGAGACCAAGCCTGACGATGTCCCCGCATTCTTTTATGCGTCGGGAATCTTGACCACGAGAGGAGGAAAAACATCACATGCCGCAGTCGTCGCAAGAGGGATGGGCAAGCCCTGTGTTGTCGGCTGCTCGCAGATAGAGATCGATTCTGACGACATTAGCTTTAGCGTTGACGGCAAACTGGTGGCGAGGGAAGGTCAAAGAATTACGATTGACGGGTCAAGCGGCAGGGTTTATTCTGGCGAAGTTCCAACGGTCGAGCCAGAGATTTCTTTAGAGTTCAAGGAGTTGCTGCAGTGGTCTCTGGAAACAAAGGGGATAAAGATAAGGGCCAACGCGGACACACCGGAAAGTGCAGCACTTGCTCGCCAGTACGGAGCAGAAGGAGTTGGGCTTTGCAGGACAGAACGCATGTTCAACAAGCACGACAGGGTGGCACAATTTGTCGACATGATAATGGCTGAAACAGAAGCCGAGAGGCGAAAGGTCCTCTTGGAGATGGAGCCTTTCCAGCGTGCAGATTTTAAGACGATTCTCAGTGAAATGCGGGGGCTCCCTGTTACTATTAGGCTACTGGATCCGCCCCTCCACGAATTTCTCCCAAATGAAGAGGATCTCATGGAACGCATCTTTGAACTTCGATCCACCGGCGCCAGGCCGGAAGAGGTAGCGCAGCTTGAAAAGGTACAACGACGGGTTCACGAGCTTTCAGAAATCAATCCCATGCTTGGTCATAGAGGCGTTAGGATGGGAATATCTTTTCCCGAAATTTATGAAACGCAGATCAGGGCAATTTGCGAAGCTGCCGCAGAGCTTGCCAAAGAGTCTGTCGCTGTCGAGCCCCAGATAATGGTGCCCCAGGTAGGCCTTGTAGAGGAACTTGCCTCAGTCAGACAGATATTTGAGTCCATCAAGCGGGAGGTAGAGCACAGACACAGGGTAAAGCTCAGAATCAAGTTTGGGAGCATGATTGAAGTAGTGCGGGCCTGCCTTGTCGCAGACGACATCGCACACCTGGTAGATTTCATCAGCTTTGGCACCAACGACTTAACGCAGGCCACTTTTAGCTTTAGCAGAGAAGATGCGGAAGGCAAGTTTCTGCCGTTCTACTTAGAGAAGGGGATAATGAGCGTAAACCCTTTCCAGACCGTAGATGCCAAGGGCGTAGGAAGGCTAATGGGCATGGCAGTTGAACTCGCAAGGCGCGTGAAGAAAGACATAGAGATCGGAATATGTGGCGAGCACGGAGGCGACCCGCGCTCTATAGAGTTCTGCAGCAGTATCGGCCTGGACTATGTAAGCGCGTCTTCACACAGAATCCCAATAGCCATTCTAGCTGCGGCGCAGTCTGCAATCCGGCAGAACAAGAAACTACATCCGCGCCAATCCACTATAGCTTAAAATGTGGGCAGCCGGTTGATATCATTCTCATGGCGAGCCTAAACTCCGGGGGAGCGGTTACATACGAATGCATGAGGTGCGGCACCCCAGTTACGGTTGAAGAGCTTTCAAAGTTGCCAGAAATAAAGTGCATCTGCGGCTTTAGGGTGTTTCGGAAGGCGCGGCCGCCAATCGTCAAGCAGCTGAAAGCAGTCTAGCCTTTTTTCCCATCTTTCATCCTGTTGTATGAATGAAACTTTTTGGCGTGATCCCGCATCTGCTCCATTCCTTCAAAGCCGGTATTGCACTCATTACACATGTACAGCTTTTGCTCGTGGGCAACCTGCTGGTGTTGCATTAGCTCTTCCACCTTGCGGAACTTTCTTCCGCACGTATCACACTTGTGTTTCTCAAACAAGCCTCACTCATCGCCCCTGTTCCGCTGGTCCCAACATCGCCTGCAGAGATTACCCTCCAGCTTCCATGCGGGCTTTGGATGATAGAAGAACATGCCAAGCTTGGCATTGCACGAAGAGCAGAAATTAATTTTCTTGTTGTGATCGACATCACGCTTTTGATAGCAGACCTTGCATACAAGCAGCCCTGAGTCCATGTCCCATTGCCACTTTGGCTTGTTCCTGTCTTCGTCCAAAGTGATTTCTTTCTGACAGTTGGCGCACCGGTCAGGAGCGTTTTGCTCTGCATTTTGCTTCTCTATGAATTCCCTTCCCTTGTCTATGTGGCAATCAGAACAGAGCAGCCCTGATACGTCCCACTCCTTTGCTGGACGATACCTGTGCCTGCCGAGCTGCTTGCTGCAGACAGCACAGAATACGTCTTCCTTCTTTCCAAAAATATTGCGCAAGGGCAGTCATAGCTTGCCAAAACCGATAAAAAAACGTACTTTTGCGAGGACGCTTCGCGAATGGCCACCTGGAAGATTAAGCTAAGAAATATTCCAATATATTCTTCTATACGAATAAAAGTATAATTGTTCGCTAATCAATTGTAAAAAATTTTTAATATGCGATCAGTTGATGCCCGGCGATGAACAAGACAATAGTTGCCGCTCTAGCCGCTGGTGTTCTTGTGGCTGGCTTGGTGCTTGCAGGACCTATTTCAGGAAACATGGGTTTTGACAATGCAACAGCTCAGAGCACAGGCGTGACTAAGAAGGTCTATCTAATTGCTGACGAGGTAGAGGTGCAAGTCGCACCAGATAATGCGCTGCACCCAGGGGGAGTAAGCTATATGGCTATGGTTTGGAACGGAACGATACCCGGCCCTGTAATCGCAGTCGATCAGGGAGACACGCTGGAGATAACCGTCGAGAACAGGGGCGACGTTATTCACAGCATGGACTTTCACGCGGGATTCGGTCCTTCAAAGGCATTGTCGGGCAATGTAGCTTCCGGGGAAAGTAAAACTTGGACGCTGGACGCTGTAAACGCCGGTGTGTTCTTTTATCACTGTGGCGCTGACGGCCTCAATGGCGTATGGGAGCACATCGCAAACGGCATGTACGGAGGGATTGTTGTGCACCCCGAGAATGAAAGGCCAGCTAAAGAATTCTATGTCGTATTTGGCGAAATCTATGCAAGCAATGTTGGCGCACTGTTTGAACCGGCCAACGGAACTAGCACGCTCGACCTGAACAAGTTCCTTGCAGGAAATCCAGACCTTGTACTTACAAACGGGATGGCTTTCAAATATGTGCCTTCCATAGGCCAGCAGTCAAAGATCGTGCTAAACGAGGAAGCAGAAATATTCAAGGTAAAACCCGGTGAGCAAACACGCTGGTATATCGTCAATCCTGGTCCGAATGACGTGGTTGCGTTCCACTTCATCTCCGGCATGATTGATGTCAGGGACGGTTCAATCTCAAATAGGTATGGTACGCAGATGAAGAATGACGAAACTTGGACAATTCCGCCTGGCTCTGCATCCGTAATCGAAGCAGTCTTCCCAGAGGAAGGAATCTATGTAGGCGTTGACCATGCAATGAATGATGTCCTGAAGGGAGGCGCGTTCGCGGTACTCGCTGTAAACAATTCTACCGCGACTGATCATCCTGAAGGAACATGGGTACCACCGAGGGGAAGTGAAAGTACCGGCGGAATGTCAATGACAGACACTGATACCAACGGTACCGATACTGACGTCATGCCAGAAGAGCCTGAGGAGGACGATACAACAGGCAACATGACATCAGGCAACGCCACATCCGGCGGAAACGCTACATCGGGTCAGACCGGAAACCAAACTGGTAATCAGACGAGCGGGAATTCGACGAGCCCGTCGTCCCCGACATCGGGAGAAACCGAGGTAGCCATAACTGCGGGTTCGAGTACAAAGACTGACGATGCATATGAT
Source organism: Nitrososphaera sp. (assembly GCA_022545875.1). Taxonomy (GTDB): domain Archaea; phylum Thermoproteota; class Nitrososphaeria; order Nitrososphaerales; family Nitrososphaeraceae; genus Nitrososphaera. Next base: position 681 of record JAKEIF010000092.1, on the reverse strand, counting down.
CCAAATCCGATCAATGTAAGCGTCGGAGACACAGTAACGTGGACAAATGAAGACAGTACGGTCCACACCGCGACGTCAGGAACAGCTTCAGGTGGACCGACAGGATTGTTTGGCGGGTCAGCAAGTGCACCGGCAATCATAGCTCCGTCCGCAACGCAGAGCTTTACCTTTACTGAAGAAGGCGAGTTCCCGTATTACTGCGTCCTGCACCCGACCATGGCTGGTACCGTGAACGTAAGCTAAAACTTACGTTCTTTTCATATTTTTTTAATATTTTTTAGAAAAAAGGTAATAATTGCATTACCACCCCGCACAAAATATTTTAATAAAGGCGATACCTAGCTGACTGGATTCATGATGAAGAAAATTGAAGCTGTTGTCCCATCTGCACGGCTCGAAAGGGCATTTGCAGCACTTAGAGAGCTCGACCTAGGGGGTCTGACATACTATGACTCTAAAGGACGAGGAGAAATCCCTCGGCCCGAAATACACTCCGGACGCGGCACGGGGACATATAGACCAGAATTCAATGTTAATGCGACAATAGTAATCGTGACAAAGGATTCGCTGGCAAGCAAGGTAATTGAAAAGATTCTAGAGAGCACAAGCACTGGCCTTTCTGGCGAAGGCAAGATCTTTGTCTCAGATGTTGAAGATGTGGTAGATATCGGATCAAGGAAG
>JAKEIF010000091.1 GCA_022545875.1 Nitrososphaera sp. | reverse complement strand
GAACTCGATCAACTCAAAGATAAAGAGGATGCTGGAGGAGGCCAAGGAAGACGTCACAATCCTTGTAACCGACAGGAACCTTGTGAACTTTTACCATGCCGAGATCACTGACAAAATGATCCAGCTTACTAGCAAGGGAATCAGAGTAAAACTCAGAACACCATGCAAGAACGCGACGGACTATATCACGGCAGAAAATGAAGATGGCGGCAAGAGCACTACAACGCCGATCTCGCTCAAGACCACTGCCAAGGTAGTCCCTGTGAACTTTGTCTTGGTGGACAACAAGGACATAATCCTGTTGCTTGAAAGCAATTCGTACAAGAAATCGGAGCTCTGCGGATTCTACACCAACAACCTCTCAATGATCTCTGTCTTTAGGTTCATCTTTGATAACCTTATATAGAAGACAGGGCACTGTCGGCATGTGTCTGCCGGCAGCGCGATTGAGAAGCTGTTGGACAAGATCGACTCCGATCTTTCCGACTTTTTGGTTTTTGCAGGCATACTAGACAACAATGCAAAGCTACTTAGCTATCGCGTTGGTAAGTCGCGTTTTTCTCTGCCAATAGAAAGGCATGACACGCTTGACGTCCAGATCGCTCTGATGTTTTCCCTGATAAAGCAGCTCGAGGATATTTCAGGGCCGCATAAGCTGACTGTAACTCGTTTTGCAAAGCACGATATTTTCATGTTCGGAAATCAGGAACTCCACATCTTTGTCATAACTTCGCCTACGTCTGAAGAGCGAGTTGCAAAGAGCCTTGTCGATCTAGTCGGCACGCTTTCCAGCGGCACGGCAAACCTTGAAAACGCCATAACAAAGGCTACCGCTGGGCTTTCGAGCAGAAAGGAGCAAACCGTGTCTGCTCCTATATCTTCTCATGCACAAACAGCGCGAGTCGAGCAATCTCCTGTTGACAGGAACGGCCTTGTATTTCACAGGTCGCGGCCAGAAGCAATAACCATGTTACAGGGGTACCTGATGGGGCTGGAAGCAGGATGCACAGTTGAAGACGATGTAGAGGGTCGCTACAAAATAAAGGCAGAAGATGAAAGCAGGCTATCCTGGCCACTACTTGAGAAAATAAGTACCGTCTTTAAGGACAAGGTGGTTATTCACCACATAGGAACCGACTCTGACGGTAAGGTGTTCGTTAGAATTTCGACGAAATAGACCTACTTAGCTCCGACTTTAGGCATTGTAAATCGGTGTAGCCGCGATTGACATACTAATCGATATACTGTCGCAACCGCGCTCTATTCTCGTTGAAACTGCAGAGATTGCGGGGTCACAGTCGTAGAGGGCTCTCTACCATTGTCACTACCGTCATGTTAGTCGCTGCAGTTGGCATTATGGGTTCTGGTTTAGTGGCTTGGTCAAATTCCAGCTTTTCTATTGCGCAACAAAAGATTGCGAATTCAACAGACAGCAAAATCAACATGATAAGGGAAAACTTTGTACTTGAAGACGTCTGGTTCTATTCGCAAGGCCCGACCGACTATGCAAATGTTACAATCCGAAACACTGGCAACGTTGCGATAAAGATCTCTCATATTTACGTGAATAATACGCAAGTCTGGAACACCGGACAAATGATTAACGCGACAGAAGCAGAAACAATACGAGCAACTTTCAACTGGGAGCCAAACAATTTGCAATCGATCTGGGTCAAAACGACTAGAGACTCGCAAGTAAAGCAAATCTGGAAATCATAGTGATCATGATGGCTAGGAGGAGTTGGGCAAGAAATCAAAGAAGAGGTCTCAGCACAATTATAGGCGCGGTATTCATGATACTTATCGTTGCAAGCGCACTTAATGTTGCGTTGTGGACTATGCGTGAGCAGGACCGAGTGACCGAGTCAATCCTTGAAAAAACCAACACCAATCTCAACAGACTAAATGAAGATCTTAATATTTCGGATGTTAGGGTTAGCAACGGCAAGATGAATCTGACGCTGTCAAATGCAGGGGGGGCTGCTTCTTATCTCAAGTCACTTTACTTGGTAAATGAGACTTCTAACCAACAGTATAGATACGACATTGATATTACCGTTGATGGAAGAGAGTCTGTAAGCAATGTAGGCCAGTCGAGCCCGGCAATTACCCTCAAAGACAATACTGACTATTCCATTAAGGTCGTTTCACAATCAGGTGTCACTACGACCACAAACATTTCACCTGTCTCGTCTGTAGGCTTGTCAATGTCTCTCATCGTAATTCCGCCTACTGTTGTCCCTGGTCAGAACGTGACTCTACTCTTTGCGGTTGCCAACAACTCCACTGATTCCTTCATACCCGCCTCAATCACTCCAACACTTTCCAAAAGTTGTAGTCCATCATGTCAATTTACAGACTATGTAACTCCTCAGAGTTCATACCTTAAGAATGGAAATACCGTTTTCTTTAAATGGGTTTTCAAGGCTGACGGCGCCGACGGTGTAGTCATGACCTTTAACGCATCTTTGAGCAACGCAAAACAAGGAAACTTTGTGATAGAAAAGGGGCTACTACAAACAATCAAAAGCTCAGAGGCGAGTGAAATCTTTGTCGGAAGTACATTGCTAGCCAAGCCAGAAGTATTCATAATTGCCCCGGGTCCGTTCGGAGAGGCCGGAAATAATCTCGATAAAGCGTACTGGGCAATAGCCATTGCAAACCCAATCGACATCAAGATGAACATCTCATCTATAACAATCAATTTGTTTTCGTCTAACACTGACTCTAGCCACAAACCTCTAACTTCTTCGACCTGTGGGATAACAGGCGTTACACCTAACACAGGCTGGAGCTGTCCACACGATGGAACAATGCGATGGTCGAGTCCCGTGAGCCCCATTATGATTGATCCTTACGAGACTTACACGTTTTTGGCAAAAGTAAAGCCCGGAAGTATCAACTCGGTTGAGCCGGCCCTCTTGATAAGTGTAACAGCGTTTACAAATTTGGGCCAGTTCGCAAAACAGGGGTATGCGACAAACATGTTCGCCACCGCCGCTCCGATAGCTCAGGTATACTTGACTGATACTAACGTAGCGACCACCGCTGTTACAGACAGCCACGTATTAGGTAACATCAAGATGAATTCTGGGCAGCCACGCAGAATTAATGTTACGATCGCCGATTTCGAGACGAGTAACGATGCTGCCTCCAGAATCCTTGCTGGCGGTCTCTTAATTATCAATGTACCCAAAAATTTCACCAACATAACAATCCCAGACCAAACTTCAACAGGATTCTCATCGGTGACTGTACTTCCGACCTTTGCGGATGGGACCACGCAGATTAGAGCAAAGTTTAGTGAAAACATTGGTGATCCTGTAGGTGGCGGTGTTGAGGGAAAGGTCTTTTATTTCGACGTGACAGCGCCAACGGTGGCAATATCGAGAACTTATGTGATGCATACATTCCTTGATGGGTTCGCAAACACTAGTCCACAATTTGAAGTTGATGCATTTGGCACATTTGGTATACTGGTATGCACATCTGGATGCTGAGTCTGGATCCATTTCGAAATTAGAACGGCGAATACATCAATTTAGATTTTGAACGATCGACTCCGCATACGATCCGCCAAAACCTAATGTTCACTAAAAGAATGAACGCGCGAAAAGATGATTAGGCGCGCTTTACAAGGATGCCCCTTAATTCCTGGTTGTCCAGCAGAGCGTCAATTAATTTTTGCTGTTCTTCCTTTGGAAGTTCGTTTGACATTTCCAAGGAGTCGATCGCCCTGAGTTTCCAGTAACTTTCAAGAGCATTTTCTACAGTTGCCTCAGCATCAAACACGACTTTTCCAAAAGCAGTCAAAAGATATTTGCCACTCTTTTTCCTGACCAGCCCTGCCTTTGTCATTCGAGAGAGTCTTGAATAGTATTGCTTGCGCGTTAGCTTTGTTTTGCTTTTGAGGCTCTCGCTGTCAATAGTCCCTTGCGCAATGGTTTTGAAAATGTCCATAGACTTGTCATCACCAATAGTTCTAAGAACACTTGCCGTCGACTGAATTTTCGCCATCGTCCAAGACAATTCATTAGTGCGTGCTTATTATAGATTTATTATCTGGAGTGAGCCTTTCAACTACTAAAGTCGCCGTTTTTGGAGATTAAATTTTGTACTTTTTTGAGTTCCAATCTAAAGCACGGTAATGGCACTAACCACCAGCAACAGCTGCAGGAGCATGTGCAAGGGGAATATTTTCTTGTGCTGTTTGCGTATCGCCTCAATGTCCATCTTGG
>JAKEIF010000090.1 GCA_022545875.1 Nitrososphaera sp. | reverse complement strand
GTTGAAATACTACCAATGACGAATGCTGACAGTTCTCCATATTCATTCAGTATCGAGCCGGCTGAACTTTTGGCTGCATATGATGCGGCGGAGAAAAAAGGCCTGCATGTAATTGGAATATTCCACTCACATCCCGGAAAATCAGCGCCTTCCGCAACAGATTTGAAATTCATGGAACTTAACCCGGTCGTATGGGTTATCTACTCCACGACAGAAGGAACATTTGGCGCTTATCTTAGTGAAGACGGAATTATTGATATTGACCTGATGATCACGGAGTAATTCTGTCTGTATCTCGGGGATACAGTACTACGTCCCGTACGTTTTGCTGTCCTGTCAGCACCATCATCAGCCTGTCATAGCCCAATCCCCAGCCCGAGTGAGGAGGCATGCCCCATCCGAACGCCTGCAAGTGTTCCTCAAAACTTGACGGATCGAGTCCTTGCTCTGCTAATCTCGACCTAAGTTTTTCGGGATCATGCAACCTCCTGCCGCCGGAAACAAGTTCAAGATATCCGAACTGCAGGTCAAATGACTTTGAGACTTTCGGGTTGTCCTCTTTCTCGTGTATGTAGAACGGCTTTAGTTTCAAGGGCCAGTCCATGAGGAAGTAGAATCCATTGTGGGTTTCACCTAGCTTCCGAAGAGCTGCATCAGATAGGTCATCGCCGAACTGCAGGCTTTCGCCTTGCTTTGCAAGCTCATCGATGCATTGCTCATAAGTCAGCCGCTCGATCTTTGAAACTGACAGCTTTTCCTTGGCCCCTGCAAGCTCAAGCTGTCTGCCATGATTCTGCTGAAATTCGTTGATTACATTGATAACGAGTTTTTCAACGATATCCATTACGTCTTCGTAGTCGAGAAATGCAGCCTCGATGTCCACGCTGGTAAATTCCGTCAGGTGCCTCACTGTATGCGAGTTTTCTGCCCTAAAATAGGGGCCGATCTCAAAAACCCTGTCAAGACCCAGAGTTAGCTGCTCCTTGTAAAGCTGGGGGCTCTGGGCAAGGTATCCTTTTCTCTTGAAGTAGTCAAACCCAAAGAGGTTCGCTCCGCCTTCGCTAGCGCTGCCAATAATCTTTGGGGTACTTACTTCGATGAATCTTTCAGACCTCAATGTGTCCCGTATCACCTTAAGCCCGGCCGATCGAAGGTGAAAAATCGCGGCAGTTTTTGGATTTCGTAGATCAAGTGCCCGAGCGTCGAGCCTCTTGTCGAGGGCTGACTCTACCCTCCCGGTGGGATCTATAGGAAGAGGATGGACGGCCTTGGTAAGCACGCTAAATTCTGTCACCTTTACCTCGACCGGAAAATCCTTTGCCTTACTCTTTTGCACCGCTCCACTTACGATTACAGAGCTCTGTCGCGGAGTCTGGATGGCAACTTGGACGTTGTCTCCTGTCACAATTAGTTGGCATGCTCCAGATACGTCGCGGATCGTTACAAAGGCAAGTTTGCCGATGTCCCTTACGTCCTCAATCCATCCGCCTATTCGCACTTGCTGCCCGATCAAGCCATCACCTAGCTCATCCGCATAGTGGGTTCTTTTAATGTCCGTCAAACCTAATCACGCTCTATCTCTGCTCGAATTCTACAAACAATTCGATGTTTCTAACGGCCTTGGCAATCTTTTGAACTTTCGGGAGGTCAAAGCGCGACCTTGCAACGTTGCCTGATGCTATGACCTTTGTAAGCTTGTTCCCGTCAGGGAGCCAGAACAAGTTAACCGATAATACCCTGAGTGGGTTGAACAGGCCTTCGATAAAGCGACGGTCCGACGATTCGGATTCGACAAACCAGACTTTCTGCCCGAAATCAGATTCAATCTTTTCAGAAAGCGTATTGTTGCCCCGGAGGATGCTGACATCCGGGCTGCGCAGCACAAGGACGACATCGCCATCGACCCTGACGCTGCGCAATAGCGTGAACTTGTTTACATCTTGATTTCTATCAGCTATTCTTGCAAGTTTCGTTGATGCGTCGACGTCATCCTGGCTGATGTCTCCGCCCCTGAGCTTTGCCTCGCATTTTGAGCACAGGACTCCGGTCTTGGCGTCAAAAGAGCAGATGGGAGACTTCAAATTGCGATAAACTGCAATATTTCAACTGCCGGGATATATAACAGCTATGAGTGGCAGAATGCTCTTATAAGAACTCGGGCCAGTGTAATCGCCGATGCAGCATCAGTCATCTCCAAAACTGCAGGTGTCGGGGCTCCAAGCCTATTATCTTACTGAACGCGGGTCGCTAAAGGCTGTGGACGGAATCAATTTTGAGATCCAGCAGGGTCAGTCATTGGGAGTGGTCGGCGAGTCTGCATGCGGCAAGAGTACGCTAGGAGCAGCGCTTATGAGATCACTCCAATATCCAGGCAAGATTGTCGGGGGAAATGTCGTTCTCACGGGAATACAGCTGACAAAGCTTGCCGACAGCAGATTCAATAGCGAAGTAAGGTGGAAAAAAATTGCAATGGTTTTTCAAGGCGCCATGAATGCCCTCGACCCGGTATTTACAGTTGAAAGTCAGCTCAGAGAAATCTTGAAACAGCACGGCTACCAAGGAGACATTCGCTCAAAAATCGCAGAATCTCTTAAAGCGGTGGGGCTTGACGAATCAGTCTCAAAGCGATATCCTCATGAACTTTCCGGCGGAATGAAGCAGCGCGTTGTAATTGCAATGGCACTGCTGATGGAACCGCAGGTGCTCATAGCCGACGAGCCAACTACTGCACTAGACGTACTTGTCCAGTCACAAATAATTGCCCTGCTAAAGAAACTACAGATCGAAAAGGGCATCTCTGTGATATTGATAACCCATGACCTCGCACTTGTTGCCCAAGTCGCCGAGGTCATCTCTATAATGTATGCTGGCCAGCTGGTGGAAATCGGATCGGCCAAAGAAATTTACAAAAATCCAAAGCACCCCTATACGCAAGCCTTGATAGCTGCCGTTCCCAAACTTCGTTCCGAAGACAAGAAGATCAACTTTATTCCGGGAGCGCCGCCGAGCCTGATTGATCCAAAGGAGGGCTGCAGGTTTTACCCCCGATGCCCACACGCAATGGAATCATGCAGAAAAGATCCTCCGGAATTCAAGACAGAGACTGGATATGTGCGATGCTGGCTATACCAAGAGTCTCAAACTTAAAAAGTAGGCAGCGTCACAAGACTCTAGGCATTCATTGACTCGGTAATGTTGCCGCGGATAAATCATGTCAAGCACAATACTAACCCATTTTCCATTGTCTAGCGTAAGGCAAAGGCAGCAGAAGGTTCTCCTGGAGATAGAATCGGCCCTGAAGAGCGGATACAAGTGCATATTTCTGGAGGCACCCACTGGCTTTGGCAAAACGCCGGTGGCAATTACGCTGTCGCGTTATCTGGGCAGCTCTCACATCTGTACCGCAACTAAGGATCTCCAGGCACAATACAGGAGGGATTTTCCATTCATTGTTGAAGTAAAGGGCAGAGGTAATTTTCCATGCATTGTAAAGGACGACATGGGACTGGATGAGAGCTGCGATTATGGGCCGTGTGTAAAGGATGAAAACTATGACTGCGCCTATAAAACAAGGCTCATGGACTACAGGGTTCGGGGCGAAGGAACGGCAAGCGAACTTGTGCAGTTGGACCCCTTCGCCGAGCGCAAATACGCGGATAAACTAAAGGTAAGTTCAAAGATTGTCGAGCTCGAATGGAAACCTTGCCACTACTTCCATCAAAAATGGGTTGGGCTTCGCTCCAGCCACACGGTTTACAACTACCGGTATTTCTTGTCCGATGTCTTTTATGCGGGAACCGCTCAGAGGCGCAACTTACTGGTACTCGACGAAGCTCATCAGCTCGAGTCAGAGGTAGGCGACTTTAGGAGCTTTACGATTCACAGGAATTCCCTTCGCTTTCTCAGGATGCAGATGCCACAGAAAAACGTGGATGATATTGAAACTTGGGTTGAGTTTTGCGAGACATTACAGGAGAGGCTGGCAGATTTTGCTGAAAAGGCGCAAGGAATAATCGAAAGGAGCAACCAAAAGTTTAGCGTCGAACCATATACAGAAAAGAATCTGATTGACGCGATTGAGCGACAGCAAAACATCGAAGGTGTCCTGGAAGACATCAAGTCAAAAAAGGATAACTGGATAATTTCGAATGTCATGCGTGATGACTTGGGAGAACTTGTCAAGGCTAGTCTCATACCTCTTGACGTTTCAGGATATTTTGACACGATACTTGACAAGGGATCAGTCGCACTCTTTATGAGCGCCACCATCTTGAGCAAGGACTATTTGTGTAAGACCGCAGGCTTGGAGCCGGATAAGGTAAAGTTCATCAGAATTGAAGATTCGGACTTTCCAGTAGAAAACAGGCAGATCCACCTTGAGAATGTCGCATGGCTAAATGCCAAGTCGATGGCCGAGAGCATGCCCAAGATAGTCGGCGCGATCAACAAGATATTGACTCACCATAACACGGAAAAAGGGATAATACACACTACATCTTATTCTCAACTGCAATTTATCAAAGAGCATATCAGCAAGGAGCACGCCTCTAGGCTTATTGAGACAGGCGCGAATCTGGACAGAGCTGAAGTCTTGGAGAAACATTACCAGAGCAAGAGACCTACTGTCTTGATATCGCCATCACTCCACCTCGGCGTAGACCTAAAAGATGACTACTCTAGATTCCAAATTATAGTCAAGGTACCCTATCCAGATCTCACTGACAAGCGCGTGGCAAGAAAGAAGGAGATGGATCCGAACTGGTATACTTGGAGCACAGTTCTCCGACTCGTACAGAGCTATGGAAGGAGTGTCAGAAGCGCGGAAGATCATGCAACGACGTATATCCTGGACGCAAGTATCAGCTTCCTTCTCAAAAAAGGACAAGACCTAATTCCAAAATGGTTCATAGAGGCAATCAAGACCTAGAACGTTTTTATGCCCTTCTGACGAACCGAAAAAAGAATACCGATTTGTCCGGCGATAAGGCAGTTGCTTCTAGGAACGTTGTACGTCATTCGGTATTTGGATTGAACCCCGGTCTTGTCGTAACTCTTGCATTGATCTCTCCGATCGTATTTACGATAGTCGCCTATCCCGACACTTTTGGACTCGCATGGAATGAAGGCAGGGGAGGCTTTCTCTTTGCAATGGCCTTTATCGCTGCCGAGCTAATTGGCCTAAACATAGCAGTTAGCAAAAAAAGACTCTACATAGTATTCGGCCTCGCTGCGCTAACGATAGGCTATTTT
>JAKEIF010000089.1 GCA_022545875.1 Nitrososphaera sp. | reverse complement strand
CTGAAATTCCGTCCGAAGTTTCTCATATGATTGCCTAAGAGCATCGCTACCGCTCCCCGACTGCGGGATTGAATTCGGCGTGTTTCTTTGCGACGAGAGCCGCTTTTCTGCATCTAACTTTTGAACCTGCTGCAATGCGCTTGCAACTTGAGTCCTAAGCGATGCTAGCTCGGCTTCCATTAGACCTGTTCTGGTTATTAGCCCGGCCTTTTCTTGCAAGCTCTTTTCGAGTTCCACTTTGAGTAATTCCGCGGCATCGCTCTGCTTTGAATAGACCTTTGTCGCTGACGCTAGTTCTGATAAAATTGAGGGTATAGCTTCGGACTTTATGTATGCCCTCAAGCCATAGTCCATGTAAATTACGTTTTTTGTCCTGAGAAACGATTCAATATCCGGATCTAGGGAAAATGAGTCAGCACTGAAAGTAAAGAGTTTTTCCATATCTTCAGGCATGATTCTGAATTAAAAAAGTGCAGCATGAAATAATTTGACATGTGAATGGAACAAGCTCCGAGCGACGAGATTCGTAAATACGAGTCTAGCCTATCAGAACCGATGGATGAAGTTGCATATTCTGTACGAACGTTCAAAGACTCTGTAAAATTCTACCTTCCTAGAGTCGAAGGCTATCTAGAAATCGTCCGAGAAATGGCGTCTCAGTTTGGTGGAATGTCGATGATAGAATTTGACGGATACTTCAAGGGACGGTTCGAACCAGTCAAGTATATGCGGATCGAGATCCATACAAATGACATTGATGAGAGCCAGATGACAGAAACAGCAAACCGGCTCCGAATCTCCCTCAAGCAGGAAAGCTTGGCCTTTGAGTTCAACAATAAACTCATCCTAGTTGAGGAGAAGAGGCATCATTGATAACCGTGAAGGGGTTTGTCCTTGTGAGCCTTTATCTTTGCGCCTAGTTCGTTTGCATGGTCGGTCAATATGTGACGATTTGCACAGCGGTCATGCATTGGTCCAATTTCGCAAAAATCACATGACATCACAAAATCGAGCTCTGCAAATTCTTCTTTACAGTACTTGCAGTTTTCCGAGCCTATGTCAAAATCGGAAAGAGGCTTTAGCCAGGAATCACGCCACAGGATTATCATGCAATAAATTCCAAGGCGAGACTATTTTTCTTTTTGTCCATCAGTTGCCTGCACGGCAGCATATAGGCTGTCATAAGATTGCTGCAGGTCGACTTGTTTCTGCATCCTTGTCTTCAGCAGGTGTATTCTTGCCTCCAGCTTGCCTGGATCCTTTGTCGAAACAAGGCGTACAAAATCCGAGGCGCCTGTCAGATACTGCCTGACATGCCTCCGAACATAAGGATTGTCCTTTATGAGCACGGACATTAATTCGGGATCGTCGGTCAGGATGCTTTCTGCAAGGATAGATTGAAGTCGGAACGTGGTTCCTGAAACTTCGTCTAGTAACTTGCGGTTCTTCCTAGAGAGAAAATCGGAAAAAACTAGATTGGCAAAGTATGTCAACCCGAGCACTATTGCAATCGTACTGTCATGCTCGCGGGCTGATGGGATCACCAAGATCTTGGCCGCTGCAAAAAAATCACGGGATTTACGCAGCTCGTCGTTCTCGTTTCTTACTGGAACAAGCAGCATTTTCAGCTGGCGTTTTTCAGTAGCTCCCGGACCAAACATCGGATGCAGACATAGTGTGCCCAAGTCGTCCCTTGTTTTCGCCAGTGCGGCGAAAGTCTTGTGCTTCACAGATGATATTTCGCCCAAAGTAGCGCCCCGCTTCATGTAGGGAGTGCATTCCCGAATGACCCGGGGTGTTAACCTAACGGGGACACAAACCATGACCAGATCTGCGCCGGATACGCACTCGGAAATGCTTCCAGCGGTTATTACCGACTGGGGAGAGGCCTTTAGCAGGCTTTTGTTGCTGTCAAAGACTGAAATCGACGCGTTCCGCCTCGAAAAGTAATTAACAAACCACGATCCCATCCTGCCTCCAGCGCCAATAATTGCGACCCGAACCGGCAACTAGGAGCGCTCCCTAATGACTGAAGCGATTTTTTCCAACCCCTTTCCTAGTGTCTCAACCGGCTGGCAGGCTGAGATCCTGACATGATTTGTGTAACTGTCTCCAAATCCGCTTCCCGGAGCAAGAGCAACACCTTTCTCCAGCAATCTATCGACAAGCTCGAGGTCCTCATGACGAGCAATTCGGGGGAAAACATACAATGCGCCGTCCGGTTTTGCGAAGGGAAGTGCCATATCCTTCAGCCTTGAACAGACAAAGTCGATGCGCTCCTTCATTATCTTGACGTTATCTCCATGTCCCTGATCCATGGCCGCAAGCGCAGCATATTGGATTGGTTCTGCGACACTAGTGATACCGACTGCCTGAACCTTGTTCATCTGTTTAATTATCTCAGGTTTCGCAATGCCATAGCCCACTCGAAATCCCGTCATAGCATAGCGCTTTGAAAAGGAAGATACCATGATCGTCTTGTCGTATCCAAATTCTAGCAGCCCCTGAAAACGCATCTCAAATGCATAGTCCGCATATACTTCATCGCTGAGGACATAGAGATGATTGTCCTTTGCAATTGATATGATCTTGTCTATTGTTTTGCTTTCAAGTATCTTGCCTGTGGGGTTGTTGGGGTAATTCAGGACAATCATCTGGGTCGCCGGGCTGATCAATTCTTCAAGACGCTTCAGGTCAGGAACCCAGTTGTCTTCCAAGCTAGCTTTAACCACTCTTGTCCTTGCTCCCACGAAATCTGCGCATTCCTTGTAGGCTGGCCAGGCAGGTTCAATTACAACTAGTTCGTTGCCTGGCTTTAGTAGCGATACAATGGCGCTGAAAACGGCAAACCTCCCGCCGGGCGTTACTATAATCCGATCTTCTGTGACACTGTCTCTTTTTGCGATCGCCTCCCGAAGCTTTGGAATACCTCTCGTTTCAGTATAGTGGTATCTTTTTAGCTTAAAGGATTCAGAGAGTGACGTTGCTATGGCCGACGGCGCCGGGAAATCGGGCTCGCCAACTTCAAGGTGAATCATCTCCTTTCCATCCGCTTCCATCTGTTTGGCCTTCATGAAAATTCCAAGGTGCGTCTGTCTTTGCGGTTTCTGGCGGCTCTCTGCCTGTACGGACTCTGATTCTTCAAGCAGGATATTCAAGAGACGCAGCGCAAAGTCCGGCTTCATCCCCGCTTGGCTCGAAACTGACAATACCATGTTGCGGATTTCCTGTTCAACTTTTTCGTCCTTTACTTCTATGCCCTTTCGGCTCTTTATCTCCCCGATTTGGCGGGCCAGCTCCATACGCTTCTGGACATCACGAATAATGTCCGCGGTAACAGAGCGCACTTGTTCCCGAAGGACGTTTATCTCTTGGTCCCGCTCCATCGAGTATCACTTTAGTACAGGAGGAATAAGTCCTGCCCGGATAGCATGATCTGCGATAACCAAGGACACGACGCATTCCACTACCGGCGGTGCCCTTGGCACAACGCAGGGATCGTGACGACCGGGCACCTTCAGGTTGGTCAAGTCACCAAGTGAAACGTCAAGAGTCTCTTGGTCCTTGGCGATTGACGCTGCGGGCTTGAATGCTGCGCGAATCACCAAGGGCATCCCATTTGAGAGGCCGCCTAATATGCCGCCAGAATTGTTTGTCCTAGTTGAAACCTTGCCCTCCTTCAAGAAATAGACGTCATTGTTAGCAGAGCCCCTTCTCTTGCTACCCTCAAATCCAGATCCAAATTCGACGGCCTTGACTGCGGGGATGCTAAATAGAGCCTTGCTGATATCCGACTCCAGTGAAGAAAAGATCGGTTCTCCCAGCCCGACAGGGAGCCCAGTAGTAATGCATTCAATAATGCCACCAAGCGAATCGCCTTCCTTTTTGGCCTGAAGTATGGCTTCCTTCATCTTTGCGGCCGCCTCTGCATCAGGGCACCTGACATCGTTTTCGTATCTCTTGGCAATATTTCCGGAATTGATGTCGTGGGCTGCTATTCCTCCGATCTCAGTTGTATAGGCAACGGTCTCGACTCTATGCGTGAGCCTCAGCAGCTTTTGTGCAACAGCGCCAGCCAT
>JAKEIF010000088.1 GCA_022545875.1 Nitrososphaera sp. | reverse complement strand
TAGCAGCCAACTTCATATTGGCTAAATGCAATTGATATAAAAATTTAGCAATGCAGGACTTTTCAAAAACCCGTCAGCGAGCCACAGTATGACGAATAACGCGCAATTCTAGTGGCATTATGCCTTAATACGCTGTACATTGCAAAAAACAACATCTTGACGGATGCCGATTTCAGGACTGTGCCATGCATACCCCGGGTACGATTTTCACCAATCGTAATGCGGCGGGCAAAAGCTTTCAAGCGCATCTTGAGCCATATGAGTGTGCGAGGCTGTTCGAAGCAGTCGAATTTTTGTATAATTGGCACAAACACAGCCAATTTAGGGCTGATTTTTTCCGAAATTAAATAAAAAAGACTCTAGGAGAGCTATTCTTAAATTCAAGCGTGCAAGACCTACGCTTGTTGGCAACAACGGCTTATTGTGTAAAATGTAAAGCGAAAAGGGAAATGAAGGGAGAGAAAGCGGTAACCATGAAAAACGGGCGGAATGCGCTCACTGGGACATGTTCGGTCTGTGGGACCAAGATGTTCAAGATCGGTGGCGGAAGCGCAGGGGCAACTAAGGCCAAGGCTAAAGTAAAGGCCGGCGGCAAGAAGAAGGTAGCGAAAAAGAAAAAGTAACCTTCCGGCTTAGTCTAGGTAAGCCCTAGACACCTTTTTTGTGTTTTATCTTTTCAACCATTATTTCCGACATTTTCTTCAGCTCCCCCTCCCCCCACCGTGCGTTACTTATTATATACTCCGGTCAAAAATGATAGGATAAGATGACGAATTCAAGAAATGTGGCAGAACTAGAAATAGAAGACATCGAAGGAGTAGGGCCGACCACTGCCCGTAAAATGAAGGAAGCTGGGATAAGCTCGGTGATGGAATTAGCTACCGCCGTGCCAGAGGAGTTATCGTCTGATCTTGGCGGTTCCAAAGAAACTGCTGCTACCTTTATCATGGCAGCGCAAAAGCTGCTGAGGGAAAGCGGAGTGCTTGATAATGAATTTACTACTGCAGATATCGAACTAGAGAAAAGAAAATCTCTGTTGCGCTGCAGTACGGGGGCAAAAGCTCTAGATGAGTTACTGCTAGGCGGCATAGAGACTCAAGCAATTACAGAATTTTACGGTGAATTTGGAAGTGGCAAGAGTCAGATATGTCACACGCTATGCGTTACATCCCAACAGCCGGCAGAGGAAGGTGGCCTAGGCGCTGGTGTAATCCTCATTGATACAGAGGGCACCTTCAGGCCTGAAAGAGTAGATCAGATAGCAAGGGCAAGAGGCTTTGATTCCGATGAAACGCTAAAGGGAATAGCTATCTGCAAAGCGTACAACAGCAGCCATCTCGAGCTCATTGTCAAATCTATGGGCAAGTACATCGAAGACTTTAAGGCAAAAATGATAATCATCGACAGCATAATATCGCTACATAGAGCAGAATTTGCAGGCAGAGGAACCCTTGCGGATAGACAACAACGCCTTAACGGCATCATGCACAAACTAGTCAGGATTGCGGAAATCTACAATGTTGCCATTGTAGTGACTAACCAGGTTCAGTCTACGCCTGATACATTCTTTGGAGATCCTACAAAGCCTGCTGGCGGAAATGTGATAGGTCATGCGTCAACTTACAGAATTTATCTCAGAAAGGCAGGCGGTGACAGAATCGCAAAGATAATCGATTCTCCATATCATCCATACGAAGATGTCAGAATCACCGTGAACGAAAAGGGCATCGACGACATCGCGGAAGACTCTCCAAAAAAGAAATCCGCAAAAGACAAGGATTCAGACTAGAGAAAGGCTAGAGGAATTTTTTCTCGGCCTCTCTTAATTTTTCTATCTCCCCGAAATAGCCAATTATTTGCGATAATTTTTCTTTGGCCTTTCCGCTTCTAATTGCAGTTCTTGCAATTGAAACTCCTTCTTTCAAATCGCTTGCAACCTTAGCTACTACGAGCGCGGCTGACGTATTCATGATTACAATGTCCTCCTTCTCCGGGGGTGCCTGCCCATAGATCACTTGAAGTGTTGATCTTATCGACTCATCCTTTGAATTCACCACAAGCTGTTCAGGCTTTGCTGGGGGGATGCCCAGCACTTTGGGATGGATCCGCAATCGCTGCGGATTGTCCTCTCCCTTGATCCGCAGGACGTCATTTTCGCAGGTGTTCGAGAGCTCGTCAAAGCCATCTACTGCATGGACAATCATGGCATCTTGGACGCAGCCTTGATACGCCTCGGCAAGCAAATCCATCAATGCCGGTTCAAATACGCCTATTACTTGTCCAGAAAGGTTTGTACAAGGATTGCATAACGGGCCGATTATGTTGAACACGGTTCTAACGCCAATTGCCTTTCTTACGCCCGACACATTTTTCATCAAAGGATGAAACATCGGCGCAAAGAGAAATCCAAAGCCCACATCTTCTATGCCTGCCCGCACTTTATCCGCGGGCGCATCCATCGGGAGTCCTATATGTTCGAGAAAGTCTGCACTGCCACAAATACCTGAAACTGACCTATTCCCGTGCTTTGCCACAATGGCACCTGCAGCACATGCAACAATGGCGGAAGCAGTACTAATGTTAAAAGACCGTATCGAATCGCCGCCCGTGCCGCATGTATCTATTATCCTGCCATGGACCTTTGGGGTGATTGGCGTGGCATGTTTTCTTGTTGCCGCTATCATGGCCCTTAGCTCCGGAGCAGTCGCACCCTTCATGGAAAGGGCTACCAAAAACGCTGCCATCGATGCCTCGTTTGCTGAGCCGCTCAGAATTGAATCAAAAGCAGCCTCTATTTCCGGATCAGAGAGATTTGACCTGGCAACCAGCTTTCTGACTGCCTGTCGCAGGTCTGAAGAGCCACTCATCTTTTCACCAACGATATGAAATTTCTTAAAATTACGCGGCCATCCTTGGTGAGGACGGATTCCGGATGAAACTGAACACCCTCTATCAAGTATTTTCTGTGCCGCAAACCCATTATTTCGCCGTCGTCAAGAGCCTCCGCGGTTACCTCCAGGGACGATGGAAATGTCTTACGATCCGCCACAAGAGAGTGGTATCGGGTGGCCTTGAACGGATTGCTGACGTTTTCAAAGATCCTGTCAGAGCTGTATTTAATCGGGCTTGTCTTGCCATGCCTAACCTTGCCTGCGTTGATTACTTTGCCTCCAAAAGCATGCGCTATGCCCTGATGACCAAGGCACACTCCAAGGATGGGGGTTGTGGGTCCGAGTTCAATGATTACGTCAGTGCATACGCCAAAGTATTTTCTATCCGCAGGATGGCCAGGTCCCGGCGAAATAACTATGGCGTCGGGGTTCATTTTCCTAATGTCTGCAAGCGAAGTCATGTCATTTCTTATTACGTTAGGCTCGGCACCCAACTCGCCCAAGATCTGGGCTATGTTATAGACAAACGAGTCATAGTTATCGATGACGAGAATCTTCATTCAAACGCCTCACTTGAAAGTAAAGAATTAGGCAGAGAATATCGGCAGATGCCAAAAAAGACCGCCCCTGTTCATTTCTCTCTGAAAGCAAAGGGTTCTGCACGGTATTTAAATCTAGTGAGCAGGCATGACACCGAGATTCCATAGTGACTTGTCCATAACGTATTTAATATATGCATCACAATTTGATTTTGCATACTGTCCCAGCGTGATTAGTTTTGGTAAGAGTCTTCATAAACGGTTACGGAAATATAGGTAGGCGACTTGCAAGCGCACTGTCGGTTGACAAGGAAATACAGTTCGTAGGCATCGCAAAATACACTTTGGATGACAAAGTAAAGGAAGCGTTGGACAATCGCTACGGCGTCTATGTTCCCAAGGATGCCATTTCCTCATTCAAACAGAAGGGGTTAGACGTCACAGGAACGGTTGATGATGCGGTAAAGGGGAGTGATCTGGTGATTGATGCAGCAAGAGAAGGCGGGGGATACGACAACAAGAAAAAACTATACGAACCCCTCAACAAGCGCGCTATTTTTCAGGGCGGCGAGGACAGACATGGCGAGAGCGCAGTAGCCGACATTATCCACAATTCCAGAGTAAATTACACAGTTGCCGCAGATAGGAAATATGTCATTCAAGGAAGCTGCAATGTTTCCGGGATGGGCAGAATAATGCAGCCCCTAATCGAAAAATTTGGCGACAGGATAAAGAGATTTGACGTCCAACTCATAAGGAGGTGGGCCGACTTGGAAGACACCAAGCCTGTAAAGGATTCTATCGAATGGGATAGACAGCCTCATCACCAAGATGACGTCAAGGATTTCCTTCCTCAGGCGAATCTATTCGTTGACGCTTTCAAAGTGCCATCACGAATGATGCATCTTCACCAGATGTTTATCAGGTTCAAGGACAAGGCACCAACTAAAGAAGAAATCTTGGAGAGCTACCGCAAGGAGTTCGGAGTGGCAATAGTGTCTTTTGCAAAAGGCACCGGTGATGTAAGAAAGAAGGCAATCGAACTTGGATTCTCGCATGGCGACACAAACATGGTGCACATACATGAAGATATTCTGCGAATACAAGACGACACCGTCAAGCTGGGTTACTCTGATGACCAGACGGGAATGGTCATACCGGAGAATCACCTTTTGCTGCAGTCAATGATTTTCAAGCGGCCGCGCGACGAGGCTCTGAAGAGAACCGACGCGCTTTTTCAGATGAGCAAGAAGCGCAAGATACTGGAAGAAGAGCTCAAGTAGCAATCCTGCAAGCCTTTCCTATCCTCCTTTGGGCGGTAAAGCATGCAACGACCAAGATGGCAATAGCCGCAATGCGCAGCGGCGTCTGGTAATTGGAGAGGAAACTTGACGCGGCAACTCCCGCAACTCCAAAAGTGCTCGCGGCATAGAACCCCACTGAGGAGCAGCTAGCACACATGCTGGATATAGTGCCAAGCGTAGAGCCAGACAAGAATGATGCCTTTCCAACTTTCAGACCTGCGTTGAAGAGGAATACGTTCATGCTTATGACAATGCCTGCAAGAGTTGCAGTTACTATCGAAAGCACAAAGCCAAACTGCGCGTCGTCAGGGATGGGAAGATAAAACGTCAACACCGGCGAGAGCAGGATCAGCCCGTCTAAAATATTGAAAACTGTCCATAGCAAAACCGCAGACGACGCAGCAATTGCAGCATAGAGCTTTCGAGAAAACACTATCCTAAACACGTTTGGAGACGTACCTGATGTTGTCAATTTGAACCCATGTAAGAGCCTATCGTAATCGGGCTTTGTACACATATTATTCTTTTCAGGGAGTACACTGATTCAGAGACTTTGCTTGACAGATTAAGGCCAATTATTTTTTGAGTGGCATAAGTCGCTGACACAGAAGGCTTCAAATAGAGTCGAGGCATATCAATGCTAGTTGGCACAACTACAATCGAGAAAAGAGTGTGCGCTATGCGGGACTACTCTGCCCTTGGGAACAGAGGTAAGCCTCTGCAGCGAATGCATAAAATGCGCGGACTGCTGCGTCGGCCTTGAAAAATTGAAGGACTAGTCATTCTACCATCTTTAGCGTATCCGTTATTGTCATTATCCCAACCACATTTCCCTTTTCACTTACCAGAATGCACTTTGCAAACCTTACCAAGGGTATGAGCGCTTTGGCGGGAGTTGAGTTGTCAACTATGGGCGGCGGAGGATCCATCATTTCAGCTGCTGGAACGTTGCGCAATTCTTTCTCATCCTTTTCCACCATGATCTTGGCTAATCCATCTTCCGTCAGTATGCCTACGACCTTTGATCCATCAAAAACCGGAATCTGGCTGATGGAATTTTTTCTCATAATGTCAATCGCACTGTGCAACTTTTGCTCTTTCTGTACCGAAATAAGATTGCGGCTACAGATGTCACCTACTTTCATCGAAGTACGCCCCTCCAAGGAGCCCAATATCTCGAATATGCGCCTGGCAGTTTCATAACTTGGCTTGCACCTGCCTGACTCGATCTGGTTTATCATAGAGGTGCTGACGCCAGTCAGCCCTGCTAATCTCCTTTGAGTAATCCCGAGCCTGATCCTGGCTTGCTTGATGTATTCCAGTCTAGGCAACATACATGCGAACTAGCCCGCTCGTTACATATACATGCTTATCATCTTCGCCATCTTGATAGCCTTA
>JAKEIF010000087.1 GCA_022545875.1 Nitrososphaera sp. | reverse complement strand
CCAAAGATAATCATATTGGACGAAGCAGACGAAATGACTTCTGAAGCCCAGACCGCACTTCGGAGGATCGTTGAGGACAGCGCAGGCACGACGCGGTTTATCATCATCTGCAACTATCTTTCCCAGATAATCGAGCCGATACAGAGCAGGTGCGTCGTCTTCCGGTTCACGAGGCTGCCAAAGGATGATGTCGTCGAGCACCTGAATATGATTTGCGACAAGGAGAAGGTAAAGTATGAGGAAAAGGCAATATCTCAGATTTTCGACGCAACTGGTGGCGACCTGCGCCATTCGATTAACATCATGCAGGCTGCGGCGGGCATGGGCTCTGTGTCTATGGCAAACGTAAATGCCGCAGTCGGACTTTCCGGCAGGTCCAAAGTCGGCGATGTGCTGCGGCTAGCCATCTCTGGCAAGTTCAACGATGCAAGGACAAAATTGCTAGAGCTGACTCAAGTCTATGGAATGTCTGAAACAGACTTCATGAAGTGTGCCAGCCAAGAAATGTATGACATGAAGATTGAAAAGCCAGAGGAACTAGCCGAGTTGATGGCAGAGTACGACTATAGGCTTGCTTCCGGCGCGCACCCTGAAATCCAGCTGGCTGCCGTACTCGCACAGATGGGCAGGTTTGCTCCAAAAAAGTAACTAATACTCTTCTTCAAATTCTTCGCCGCCCTCCTCCTCTTCAGCTTCTTCAAAGTCCTCCTCGAGCTCCTCGCGCTCCTCTGCACTCTTGTAGGGCAGATCCGCTTCGCCTGGCGCGCCGCAAACAGGGCACTTGAACTCTATAGTCTGGCCTTCGAGATCCAATGGAAATTCTTTTGAAAAGACTTCATCGCATTTGCTGCAAACAAGGGTTGTCTGTATGTTGTCTTGACTGAACTTGTGAGCCTGCACCCGGAAGGAGGTGTTTGCCAAGTATTTTCTTCCTACGTATAGGAAATGTCCTTTTTTATAAGCGTTCTTAACTCGCCCAAAAAGGGCCAGATAAGAAACGACCGGGGCGCAAAGTCGACGAAACAGGTAACCGCGTCTCAGGTGGTCATGGCCAACAAATCCCAAGCCAGACCAAAGCTACTGGCAATGCATTGTTTGGATCTATCGCTCTTTTCAGAAGGACACTCACTAACGGGCTCTTCTAAACCCCTCATACAGGGAGGAATGCGGCAATATGTTATAGCATGGGCAGCAACAAAGGGATACGGTACGCCAGCGCACCGATTCCTTGATTTTAATGAAGTTACCCCGTCATGTATTATGGATCGTTATTCAAGATCCTGTACATTGACCCTTCTTTCGCCTTGAACAGCAATGCATCTTGGTACCCATCCGCATTCAAAGTCAAATTAATGTCGCCTGTGATTTGCGCTGTGGCCTGAGCGTCCCTGCCAGTACCAGATGCCTTGAATGTCAGCCTGTAGTATTCGTTGCTTTCTGTGAAGCTATGCTTATTTTTGAAAGTATTACCCTGTCCGGTCCATGTGGCGTCCACAGTGATTGTCTTTTCGTCTCCTGTAAGATAGTCATATCCCGTTACCTGAACATTCTTTACGACTGCAGACCTGAGATTGCTTGATATCTTGAAATCAGACTTGTCAAGTCCTGTATATCCGCCAAAGTATGTAACTGGTTCATAATCATAGTCACATTCTTCCTCGTCTTCATCTTCGCATTCCTCCACTAGTCGGTATTGCACGATGAAAACGCTAAGTGATGATTCTGGATAACCGTAGCCGCCTTTTGAGGCAGAATCAACCAGATAGATTGCGGCTCTGGTAAACAACTCCTCCTCTTCGTCTTCAATATCCCATTGTGCTTCAGCGAGTGTATTGGTAACACTAAACTTCTCGACCTTATGAGCATCTGCTGGTCTTGCGAGAGCAGTCATACTCGTGGTCGTGCCGAACGGCATAGATGCGAAAAGTGTCGTCAGCAGCCCCGCGGCAAGTGCAACCGAGAGCGCTATTCGTACGCTTTTGTTAGTCATAAAGGGCGATGCGGTAGTTGGAACTTAAAGATGCATGAAACACCTAGGATCATCTTCCGGCACTGCAAGAGCTGATCATGATACGGATAAGTAATTCGGGATAGGATACTGTTACACCTGCATTATCTATCCTGAAATGACGCGGGCAAGTAGATTACATTTTCCTGTATCTTTGTCTCCATAGCAGGTAGCCGATGAAGGCGACTGCTACAGTTATTGGAGGAGCCAGAGCAAGAACCCAGCCGGCTACTTCGCGTCTCGCTTCTATTTGAGTTACGATTTCTTGTACCGGCTGCTCCACTAAAGTCTGCGTGCCATTAATTCGAACGAGGCTAAAATCTTTGATATCGTATTGAACCTGTAACCTTGTTGAATTAGTCATGTTGTCCGGTTTGGACTGGACTTTTGCGCTTTCGCCATCAATTTGCATTGAATAGTTTCCATCAAGCAATCTGTGTGGTATCGTCACTTCCAAGAAACCCACCTCACCTTCCCATCTCGCTGGACCGCCAAACACTATCACAATGAGGCTTTTTTCTTCAATCCTGAATTGTAAGTCACAGTGGTAAGAATTAGTCCGAATTGGGATCACGAATTGTTCGCTTCCCACAGCGAGGGGATACGTCATGTAATAGCCACCTATCGTCCGCGATTCTTCGCTACTGCCAGAATCCGCTATGATGTTAATGGTATTAGATCCAGCATGAACCGGGACTTTCATATCAATGGAATGGCAATCGGCTAATTTTTCTGCGACATTAACTATGTCTCCGTTTGCATCCGACACTTGAATCGACTCATAGTACCCCGCGTAATAAGGCTCTAGCCACACATTCGTAAAAAGCATCCTTGGTATCGTAAGAAACATTTCGCCATCAGATTGGGCAGTAGCGCTGATCTCGAAATGATGGTCTCGCAGGATAATCTGGTCAATCTGACCACCCGCCGTTATGTTATATCCGACATGGTAGTGTTTGCCATCCCAGTCTAACGTATAGTAACTGCCTTGAAAATCACCGGGATGTGCAGATGCTCCCAAAAGTAACGGGTTGACAATCGTG
>JAKEIF010000086.1 GCA_022545875.1 Nitrososphaera sp. | reverse complement strand
CTATGTCACCCCCTCCTTTTTCGATGACACGACTCTGTAGTCATAGTCTGCTGTGATTTGCTCGACGTTTCCGCCGTCCATGACATACTCTACATGATACTCTACGTCATCAACGACAACCCTATGTAGCTTGTACTGCTCTCCTTCATAGTCTGCAGCCCTTACAGTAATACCCTGAAGTATCTCCACCCAAGTAAGCACTTGTGGCTTCTCAAAATCACTGAGCACAAAGGCTCTTATCTCATGGTCGGGATAGCACCCACCTGAAGCCTCTGAACAGCCTTTATTTGGCATCCAGGCTGCTTCAAAATAGTGCCTATCGCCGGCCGTTAAAGTGCCCTTTTGCCATGAAATGTATTCAGTTACACCTATGGCATCTCTCACCTCAACTATAATCACAACCGGTTGATTAATAACCTGGTTATTAGTAGCGATTATTCTTATCACCCCTTGCTGTCCAGAACTAATGTAGTCCACCTGCTGTCCGTTGATATCGAGTAATTGCGGTCTACCCAGCGCAACCGGTGGAGCTATACTCATTCCAGAAGCTGTGCTTGAAGTTGCTTGGAAAGATAGTGCAAATAACAGTAACAAACCCAAGTACGCATAGATATTAGCCTGTCTGCTTGCCAAGCAACAATAGTCACCTTACCACCTCTTTCTACTTTATGCATCTGATCAAACGCTTATCGAGCATAGTCCTTTTTTCTTACTTTTCCTCTTGTCCAAAGAATCAGTCCAGCAACGGTAGTCGCCAGAATTGTCATAGCAGGTGAGACAAACTCTGGTATTACTCTGGTGCCAACAATTTCTACCCTGTTCTCCCCGTCTTGTAGCATCTCAATAGTCAGATCTCTATCATCAGGCAAATCCAGTGGTTCACGTTCTATGACATGTTCTTGATTCAAGCCATTGATAAGAACAGTAAAGTTGCCATCTCTGAGTGATCCATCAACGTCCGGCTCTGTGGCATCTATCAGTTCTCTTGGAAGAAGAATCTGCAAGGGGTAAGTTTTGCTAATGACCAGTGCTTCAATTTCTAAGGTGTTGGCTTCAACATTTAGGGTCATGTTTTGAATACTGCCGGAAATTCTATAGTTTATTTCAAATGTTTTGTTGCCAACGTGGAGTTCATAGATGCATCCAAAAACTATACAGTTCCCGTCCTCTCCTGCATCTGAACCGCTGAAATCAAATGTAGTCTCTGCTCTGTACTGTTCTGCATAATTTGCGACAATTTTGTAGCCTCCAGAATATCTCATGAGCTCACCACCAGTTGGCATTTCGTACCAAAACGAGCCGTTTGAGTACGGAATAACCAAATCTGACCTTACAATCGCCCCTAGAGGATCATGTACAAACAGTACAACTGGCTGTCCCGGAGTAAGTATGTCATTGGCTATGGTGCCGAAGATAACCACTTCATCGCCCAGAGAATACTCTGGACTGTCTGTCCTAACTACTAGCTTCATCTCCAAGACCGCCACATCTTCAATAACGGCAAGTGCATCTTTGTCGGGTCCAATCAGAAAAGCAAGCACTCCTGATAACACTAGAATCAGCAGCTTGCTCTGTGTAAGCACGGTTATGATGTAAAGGCGGAAGTCTTTCTACTTTTTGTACTGTTCTAACTTTTTCAACGATAAATCGGTTGATCTTTTTCCAGTTTAGTGTGACATCGGTCATTTCCTAAAAAAGCTTCTGCGCCGCGCATGCTATCACACGTGTTTGCCGTGATAGCCCCTCCTCTCTCATTGGACCTAAGAGATCATTTTCTTCTGAGCTTTCTTTTGCTCTCCAGTTGGGAGGAGATCTAAAGACTCTATCTTTCGATATGTTAACTATGATCTCAGCCTGCACGAATAGGTCTCTTTTGTCTTAGCTGTATTGCGTGCGTTTATGAATAATACTTGGCAGGCTTGACTTTCGTACTTCGTCCTCGGACTAATCACTAAGTTCCTGCCACTTCTTAAGCTGGAATTTTGATTTATCGACTGCATATCCACCTTCTAAACTCTTTTATTGGCTTTTGCGATTTTCATTACTGGTTGAGACTCATAATTTACACGGGCAAGGGAGGCACGGGCAAGACTGTGACAGCTTGTGCTACTGCCATCAAGATGGCCGAGCATGGCCACAATACGCTTGTAATTTCAGCTGATCCTGCACATACTCTGAGCGACGCTCTCATGATGAATGACATCGGCTATGATCCAAAGCCGGTGCAGCAGAAGCTGACCGCGCTTCAGATAGATCCGGTTACAGAGATGAGCAGGCAGTATGACACGATACTATCGTACATGGCTGCGATATTCTCCGCTAAAGGAATCGACGAAACGCTGGCGTATGAAATTGCCATGCTTCCAGGCATGACCCAACTCTTTTCGCTTCTAAAGATAGAGGAGGTAGGTCGTACCAAGGAATTTGATTCAATAGTGCTTGACATGCCTGCATCAGGCGAGGCCCTCCGCTATCTCTACTTCCCAAAGCTGGTTGGAAGCATCGGACGCAAACTCACCGGGCTTGCCGGGCTTTTCAGCGGCTTTGCCAAGGTCTTCCAGCCACTTGCCAAGATCCCCGCGCCGTCCAAAGACGTCATCCAGAGCGAAATGGAACTTTTGGACCGGCTCGACGTGCTCTCAGAAATAATCAAGGACAACAACGCGACTAGCATCAGGCTTGTAGCAAACCCCGACACCTTTAGCATAGAAAACGCAAAGAGGGCGCTCATGTCCGCAAGCCTCTATGGCATCAACGTCGACATGGCTGTGGTCAACAAGATAATGGCGGGGTCATCCGACCAATATTATGACAAGTGGGCTGTATTTCAGAAATCAAAGGTGGAAGAGGCCAAAGCTAACTTTTACCCCCTTCCAGTAAAGGAAGTACAGCTTTACGGGACGGAGCTGCGGGGAATTGAAATGCTGCGAAGGCATGGCGAAGTGCTCTTTGGAAGCGAGGACCCGTCCGACATATTCTACAGGGGCAAGCCCTACTTGTTTGAAAATGAAGGCACCTCGATCAACATGACTGTCCAGGTGCCATTTACCGAAAAGGACGACTTTGAGATCCAGAGGTACGGAGACCAGCTCACGATCAGCGTCAAGACCCCTGCATCAAGGATTGTCAACATCGTTCCACTGCCTATCGCCACTGCCGGAATGAAGCTTTCAAAGGCCAAGTTGCTCGACCACCAGCTGAAGGTTCTGTTTGAAAAGACGACGTAAGCATTTCCCGGGAACTGAAAAGATAGTTTATATAATATGCACCTTGATTAAATCTTGAGTTAGAAAATGCCAATCGATCCAGACTTTCCAAAGAATCATCAGGTAACAGGCAAGCACAGCCACTCAGACGGCGAACACTATCACTACGTCTGGGGTCCAGGCAAAGCAGCCGAAGCCACAGAGAACGACGACGTAAAACACGCTTATGAAGCACGGGGCGAGGAGATTGTTCCTCTCGGCGTTCACGGTACGATGGTAGCCATCGACTGGGACTCTTGCGTTGCCGACGGCGCCTGCATTGAAGCATGTCCCGTCCAAGTCTTCCAGTGGTACAGGACAGAGAACGATGTTCCGGGCACCGAGATGGTCAATGCAACTAGTTCGGGTACTGGCAGCTCTGTAAAAGAAGAGCGCAAAGACTATACTGACAAGGCAGACCCGATAAGGGAACATGACTGCATTTGGTGCATGGCATGTGTTTCTGTTTGTCCTCCGCAGGCAGTAAAAGTCGACCAGGCAAGCCTAGAATTCCACGAAAAGGCCTCGGGCACTTATAACGAAAGCATCGGAAAGGGAAGCGCTCCACCGCCACACGCGCACTAGAGCACTTTTCTTCTTTCTTCTTTTATATTTAAATTTCTCCTACCGCACTTACTCCATAATTGCCGGTTGTTTCAGACTCGTACATGGGGATCTTTATGCCACCAGATATCGCCCAGAGAATTTCGCAGTTTATCTCAGGCAAGAAAGATTTTCCTTTTGTGAAAAAGGATGAGCTGATGGCCGCCTTTTATCTCTTTGGCAAAGAGTTCGGCGTCCAGGCGTCTGAGGTCCAAGATGCCAAAGACATGGCGAAAAAGAGCGTCGAGCAGGTAGCAAAAGACGTAAGGCTGTATACTTCGATGCCGAAAAAAATGGATCCGGAATTTACGCGTGAAAACTATACAAAGAGGTCTCTCCAGATAGCAATAGACGGCGCGCAAGCAGAAGAAATCGGCATGCGCGTAGCAGGAGACCCTGCGATTTTATCGGATTGCTTTGCACAGCATGTGGCATATCACCGGCAGGGGTATTACTTTGAGCTCTTTCAACCGTTCAAGGCTGCCCAGCTGCCGACACCGCTCCAGCGCAAGCTTGAAGGACGGATGCTGTTGCTTGGCTTTAACTCAAAGAATAGACAGGCGCTTCCCTTTGGAAATATCCTGATGCCGTTCTTTGACTGGATGCAGCAAAAAGGCGGACTAAAAGTTTGACGAGTGGTCGATGACTCTTATCATGTGCTTGACGTCAAAGACCATAACTTCCTTTGGCAGGTTAATGGCAAGGACGCGTTCTTCCGGCTGGCCATAATCGAGTACGTGCACAAGCGCTCCCTCTTTTCCAAAACGCCTGCCGGTCTTTTTTTCTATCGCAATCTGCGGGTTGAACAGCGCATCAAAAGTGAACAAGTACGTTCCTCCCCATACATTCACGGAATATTCTACCCTGTAGTACGGGATTGACATTCTAGGGTAAAGGAGACTGCTTGCGGCATGCAGGTTTTCCTGCTCGTCGTGCATCCTCCCTCCATGGAAGCTGTCTACAAACGGCACCTTGGCATAAACCGTAGAGTTCACCGACTTTCTCACGCAAAGCGATGAGTATCGCGAGTATTCTTGATCCGGCAGAGTCGCAGGGCCATAGCGCGCGTCGTCGTGCAAAGTTATCCTGCGGTTGACAACAAATTTTTCACCGGATTCCAAGAGCCGCCTGATGTTTTCGACAAACTGGTGCTCGTTGCATTCGTAAAGAGGCAGCCTAACCACCGACTCCCTTGACAACTCTGGAAATAGTATTCAGCGACCCGCAGATTGTAATTATAGGGTCCTTTGGGTAGGCGTCCCCTATCTCTTCAGAGACCGATATTGTTTCGGCTCCCCTGACATAGAGCATCTTGCTCCAGAACTTGCCGTCTGCCACGATTGTGACGGTGTCGTCGAGCAGAAATCCAATTTCAGAAAGGCTGGCCTGCACCGTTTCAAGCGGCACAAACACCGATATCGACTTCAGCTTCTGCTCGGCTTTGCCAGTTTTCAATGGTATTCTCATGTCATTTCAGATATAAAAATTGGTCGAGTACAGAATAATCGTGCCTGGTTACATTCCCGCCAGAATTTTTTATAGGACTTGCCGGTCTATTCCATGAAAGAATGACATTGCATCCAGCTCGACCATCATGAAAGATGGGGATTGTAATCGAAAAATTTCAGAATGAAGGTTGGAGCCTGCACACTTACACTACTGCCGGACCCAGCACAATCATGGGCTACTCAGTAAACCATTACCTCCTATTTGAGCGGGAAAAGAGTGAGTAGTGTAGCCACGGATCAGAAACGGGCTGGATGGAACGTGTGTTAGAACGTATAATAGTAGGAAGCCAAAATGGAATTCTCAGCGCGGATGTGGCAGAGTGGTCTTCTCTACAGAGAACACAATAATGCGTCGGCCTTGAGTCTGTCAGTACCTGGCCGGGGAGCCGATTCGCCTTCGGGCGATCAGGAGTTCAAATCTCCTCATCCGCGCCATTATGCTCTTCTTGCAGACTCTCTGTGGCGCCTGTCCTGTATCTTTTGGCTGTGCTCCGACTTGATCCTTCGCTCCAGCTTGCCTACAAGTTCTTTGGACGCAGAAATGGGATCATATCCAACTGCCTTGGCATCAATGACCCCTCTTGCAGTTATCAGCCGGGTCCGGATAGAGTATTTGCGGGTCTTGTGCTTGTCCACATAGACAACGACTGAGCGCACGTCGCCAAGCTTGCCCTGGATCTTTTTTAGGAACCGTTCCAGCTGCTCTTGGATCTCCGCCTTGTCCTCGCCATTTTCGATGTGAGCCATGTGTATTGCCGGCGCGGATTTTTTCTTTGGTAGTATGAGCTCTAGCGCGTCCTTTGGAGTGACTATCCCCATCGGCCGGCCGTCCCCTACAAGGACGAGCTCTTCGTTGCGCCTAAAGGTGTCGGTAAGGGTATTCAGGCGCGTGCCCCTTTCAACAGGGGTAGCGCGCCTCATAATGTCCTTGACTTTTACTTCTCTAAGGCTGGCCGTTCCGCCCGTTATTCCTGCGGACTGGCTCGTGCGCTCCCGCGACGTAACCGCAATTATCTTGCCAATGTCGAGTATGTTTACGACGCCCCGGAGAATCCCTTCGGCATCGATTACTGGCAGGCGCGATATGTTGTAGCGCCGCATCTTTGCCAGGGCGTCTGCAATGGATGCCTCTTGCTCTATGACAATGGCGCCGGTCATTACCTCGTCAACGATTGCGTGCCCAAAGTCAGCAGTCTGGATCAAGTCAGTCTCGCTTATGATTCCCATGAGCTTTCCTTTTTCTACCACCGGGATAGCGCGGTTGCCGCTTCCAATGACAAGTTGCGCCGCCTTTTCTACGTCGCTGTCAGGACCTGTAGTGGTTGTATTGACGATAAAGCTCTTGAGCTTTGAGACCGGCTGGGCTGACGAGGAGATCAGCTGCTTTGCGAAAATCATCCCCGAATACTTGCTGTCGCCGTCCACCACGGGTATCTGGCTTATCCGCTTGCTTTCCATCATGCTATACGCCCTTGCAATCGTCTCTTCCGAGTCGAGCGTATAGACATCGCTGACCATAATCTCTGACACTTTCATGGCTATACCTGATTTGTTCACACTGATGATTTTAAATGTTGCAATTTGAAAAGCATAGCAATTATAACAGTAGATTGTCCCCTCCAGCGTAGGGATGGACAAGGAGCGCAGGCTGGCCGTAATCGCGATTGTCGTAGTAGTTGGCGCAGCAGTAGCCACCTTTTTGGCGACTCCGTCCGAGACCACTCTTCCAATCCCGCGGCCGGGGTCTGGCGGCACCACCGGCAACAATACGGGCGCTGGCGTAGACGTCCTTGCCGAAAACCTTGAGGTACCCTGGGCAATCGATGTGGCCTCAGATGGCAGGGTCTTTTTTACAGAGCGTGCCGGAAGGATCAGGGTAATCGATGCCGAAGGCAGGCTGCTGGAAGAGCCTGCGGCTTTTATCAATGTGGAGCAGATGGGCGAGTCTGGGCTGCTGGGCTTGGCGCTGCATCCTGACTTTGCCCAGAACCACCTGCTTTACATATATCACACTTATTCAAACGGAACCGAAGTGCTGAACAAGGTCTTGATGCTCACAGAGCAGGACAACAAGATCGTTGAGTCAAAGGTAGTCATTGACGGCATACCGGCGGCCGACAGAAACGACGGCGGCCGGATAAAGTTCGGGCCTGACGGAAAGCTGTACATTGCCACAGGCGACGCAAGGCAGCCGGATCTGGCCCAGAATGCAAGGTCGCTTGCAGGCAAGATTCTCAGGATAAACCCGGACGGTACAATCCCTGACGACAACCCGATCGACGGTTCGCCAGTTTACTCTTACGGGCACAGGAATATCCAGGGCATTGCTTGGAACCCCATCACGGGCGATATGTATGCAAGCGAACACGGGGCCGAGGGTAATGACGAGTTGAACCTCATAAAGCCCAACGGCAACTATGGCTGGCCAGTCGAAGACTGTGACGCCGAGCAGTTTGAAAAGCCAATAGCATGCTTTGAGCCTGCGGTGGCCCCGGCGGGCATGGCATTTCTAGAGTCAGACAGGCTCGGGTACCAAAACGACATTGTCATGGCTACGCTCAAGGCTTCTCACCTGAGGCTAGTTGACCTAGAACAAGGGATAGAGAGCAACATCCTCACGGGGTATGGCAGGATACGCGATGTCGTCGAGGCAGAGGACGGGTCACTCTACATCACGACAAGCAACAGGGATGGCAGGGCAATTCCCGGGGCCGGCGATGACAAGATTTTAAGGCTAACCAGCCAATAGCTCGGTGTCGGCGATGGACAAGAAATTCTATGAAATGAGCAGGCAGGAGCGGCTTGACTACCTGAGAGAAGTGACGGGCGTGACTGACATTGAATCGATGCTGCAGCCTATCCCGTTTGAGAGCGCGAACAGGATGGTGGAAAACGCGATTGGCTCAATCACAATGCCGATGGGCATTGCTACCAACTTTGTCATTAATGGCAAGGAACTCTTGATCCCGATGGCAATTGAAGAGCCGTCAGTCATTGCTGCGGCAAGCAAGGCCGCAAAGATAGCCAAAGCCACAGGCGGGTTCTCTGCTCAAGCGGACGAGTCGCTGATGATAGGCCAGGTGCAGGTAGTCGGAATTTCCGGTCTGAACGCAGCCGCAGGAAAGATACGCAAGAACAAGAAAAGGATATTGGCCGCTGCAAACGAGAAAAGCAAATCTGTAGTAGCCAAGGACCTTCAGGTAAGGTCACTCCGTGATTCTAGCCCGAACAAGATGGGCAACATGCTAGTCGTCGAGCTTGTCGTTAACACGATGGATGCCATGGGTGCAAACGTGATAAACACAATGTGCGAAGCCATCGCCCCTATCGTTGCAGAACTGACAGGCGGCGAAGTAGTGCTAAAGATCCTTTCCAACTATGCCACAAAGAGGCTTGTGAAATGCAAAGCAATATTTTCAAAGAATGAGATTGGCGGGCCCAATGTCGTCAGGCGCATCCTTTACGCCTACGCACTGGCGTATTCCGATATTTACCGGGCAGTCACTCACAACAAGGGTGTAATGAACGGGATAGACGCTGTCGCCCTTGCAACGGGCCAGGATTTTAGGGCCATTGAAGCAGCGGCTCACGCCTATGCTGCAAGAGACGGACAGTACAGATCGCTGACTAGATGGCGCAAGACAAGGCAAGGCGACCTGGAAGGCCAAATCGAAATTCCGTTGGCGGTAGGGATTGTCGGAGGGATAACAGCCACGCATCCGGCGGCAAAGCTGGCATTGCAAATCGTGGGCGTAACGAGCGCAAAGGACCTTGCAATGGCGATGGCGTGCGCGGGCCTTGCACAGAACTTTGCAGCCATACGCGCCCTCTCGGACGAAGGCATCCAACAAGGCCACATGAGGCTACACGCAAGAAAGTTTTCGAAATAGAGGCGCAGGCAAGAAAGCGAATCATATGCAACTTTAAAGAGCAATAGCGGACCTGATCGTTTCATATGAAGACGAAGAAAAACAAGCATGCGAACAAGAAATCTGCCAAGCAGCAAATTCGCCTTAGGCGAAGAGCAAAGCCTGACGTTCCTCCAAACAAGCCTGCTCACAAAAGACATTCAAGGACAGAATAAAGGCTGCATGGCGTAGTACCCTTGTGATGAATGCAAATCGATATTTGCCAGCATGCAAGACCTGATGGCACACTACAAGCGAGAACACCCCAAGCTTGCAGCGAAATTCCTAAAGAATACTTCATGCTGAGGTTGGAGAGGAAACTCCTAATCACGTATATGCTCTGTTATCCCCATTAGCTAATGGCTGCTGTACTCAGAACCTCTCAAATGTGATACTTGCGGCATGATCTTGACAAATTATGAAGACCTATCTGAGCATCGAATTGCTGTCCACATTAACGGACAGCTGCAGTGTCAATCGTGCGGCAGATTCTTTGAAGACAAGGCAGCGCTTGCCGAACACGCGAGTGAGGTTCATTCCAATGTTTCTCAGACTGATTTTGCCCATAAGGATAACCGCGAGGAAAAAGTTGATGATACAGAATCAATGCTGCTAAAGAGAACGATGGGAGAGGAGAAGACCCGAAAAAGGACACGCGGACCGTATAGGAAGTCCTTTGCGGCATAGGAATAACTTCATTTGTTTGCCACTGGGACTAGCAATCATGATACGTTTACGCTGTATGAATAGCCGTTTGCTAAAACCCTAGGATCCTCGAAATTAGAAATGATTTGAATTCTCATTTGATGTTCACCTCTAGTTTCAGGCAACCAGGAAATTCCCACAGTGGAAATGCTGTCAGGGTCTGCCACTCCGCTTTGCCACGCTATGGAGTTAGTAATTCCTTGCTCGTCGCGAAACTCGAATAGCATAGTATAGGGTTGCGACTGCACCAAGTTCTGATTATGGAAGTTGCCAAAGACGATGGCTTGTTGTCCAACATGTAGTTCTAGAATTCTTTCGCCCCTTGCATTCATAATCAAAGGAACGTCGCCGTCTGGAGGAGAGTATCGCTGAAGTTCCGAAGAAGTCACTTCAGTGCCAGTAATTTCTACATTGTAGGAACATCGAAGTGGACAAAATTTTGAAAATGAGATTTTTGCGTATCCCTGACCCTCATCGACTGAGAAATCCTCTGTGCCTCCTCTGTCGATCATTAATGTGAACTTGCCTCCCAGGAGCTCGCTTGGGATTGTAATATTCATTCTATTTTCCAGGCTAGTCGCAACAATAGTCATGCTGATCTTTTTTTCTGACCGATCAAAGTCAAACCCGTTACAGCTTGAATTCTTGGTGTCCAAAAGTACGTAGTAAGGTCTATCTTCTGTGATGATTTGGACTGGGTCTACACAATTAATTTCTGTAAAGAACCGAGGTGCCTGGCATGCTGAAGAGAAGATGTACGTGAATCCGCTTGTTGGATCTGTCCACTGGCCGATTGCTCCTACACAAGACTCAAAATATGCGATCCTGAAGTGATACCTATCATTATAGTTGCACAGTTCAATATTCCTGTCCGGCTCAACAAAATCAATCGTATCTATTACAATATTGCCGCCTATGGTTGTACAGCCGGAAGAACCAATGACGCCATCCACACGAATATTGTCATCAGCAGCGGACGCGATGCCTAACTGAGTTGAGGCCGGAGGTGATAAAGACCACAGAGCTACCGCGGCTACACAGAGCAAAGGAAATCTTGCGAAAAGTAAGAGCACAGTCAAGGAAATCTTGCTGCGTCTTGCTAATCACTTTTGCTGTCATACCAATATGAGAGATTGCCAGAACTGATATATTCCTCTAAACTATCTTGCTCATCTGTCATTATAATGGCTACGGTGAAATTTGCGGTCCCAAAAGGCAGCATAGAGGAAGTGACTTTCAAGCTGCTAGAGCAGGCATGGCAGAGTGTCAGCGGCCGTGGCCGAACCTACAGAGTGAAGCTTAGCGACCCGGAAATTGACACCAAGATCCTCAGGCCCCAGGAGATTCCCACTTATGTCCAAGAGGGCTTTTACGACGTCGGAATAACAGGCAAGGACTGGATCCTCGAAGCCAAGGCGGATGTGCAAATTCTGCTTGACCTGGAAATCGGGAGGGTCAAGCAAGTGATCGCCGTGCCGACTAGTTTTCCTTATTCCAATCTGGATGAAATGATTGCAGATTTTGCAAAGAAGGGCAAGACAATCCGGGTGTCCTCCGAATACCTCACAACGACCTCGGCTCACTTCAAGGCCAGCCCGTCTTACAAAAAGCATTACGGCAATGCTGACCCGATGATAATAACCCCTTGGTTGCGGGTAGGCGAGAACAAGAAAGTAGAGATATTCCTATCGTTTGGCGCGACAGAGGCAAAGCCGCCAGAAGATGTGGACGCGATATTTGACATAACTGAAACCGGCACGACACTTGCCCAGAACAACTTGAAGATAATCGAGAAGGTGGCAGAGTCCACTGCAGTCCTTGTGGCAAACAAGAAGGCGCTCAAGGACGAAGCAAAAAGAGAAAAGATAGCCGACATGGTCGCGCTGCTAAAGGGCGTCGTCGAAGGTAGGAAAAAGCTCCACATTTTCGTTAACGTCAAAAAGGAAAACCTTCCGAAGCTGCTCAAGGAGCTGCCCGCCCTAAAGCGGCCAACGATAAGCCCGCTCTCAGAAGACGGGTGGTTTGGCGTGAACACCGTGATTGACAAGAACGAATTCATCAGAGTAGTACCCAAGATGAGAAAGCTTGCCCAGGGGCTTGTTGTTCTAGAGCCGCGGCAGATACTTGCGCTCGACGAAATAAACTTGGACGGATATTCCTAGGGCATGAAGGTAATCGAGGTCGCGGATCCTGTTGCAGAGGCAGCCGGACTGCGCAGAACCTCTGCCATCTCTGACACTTTAGTAGAAGGCGCAAGAGAAATAATGCGGGCAGTGGCGGAACGGGGCGACTCTGCGCTGTTGGATTATGCTCAAAAATTTGATGGTGCCAAGCCGGAGGCCTTGAGAGTCACGAGGCAAGAGGTGGACCATGCCTACAGGGACATATCGCTTGAGCAGGCCAAGACAATCCGGCTAATGAAAGCGCGACTCGAGAAAGGCGAGAGGGCACTTTTGAGGCGGCTCAGAGGAGTGGCCGTATCATTTGAGGGGGTGCGCATAGAACGCCACGTAACTGCAGTCTCTAGCGTCGGGTGTTACGTTCCGGGCGGCAAGGCCAGGTATCCGAGCACTCTGGTCATGTGCGCTGTGCCAGCCAAGGTGGCAGGCGTCAAGAGAATAGTCGCGATATCACCGACAAGAAAGGACGGGACCGTGGATCCACTGACTATAGCTACGGCGGATATCTGCGGCGTCAACGAATTTTACAAGGTCGGCGGCGCGCATGGGATTGCGGCTCTTGCCTACGGCACAGAATCAATAAAGCCGGTAAGCAAGATTGTGGGCCCCGGCGGCATGTACGTCACTGCGGCAAAACTGGTTGCATCAAGGACGGTGTCGACTGACATGGTGGCTGGGCCAACAGAACTGCTTGTTTACGCAGATGCGACGGCCGACCCTCGCATCGTGGCACTTGACCTTGTTTCGCAGGCAGAGCATAGCACAGATACGGTTTGCGGCCTCGTGACGACTTCTCGAAAGCTTGCGACCGAGGTGCAGGCTCAGATTCAATCCATTGTTGAAAAAATAAGCAGGTCAGACATTGTCAGGTCTAGCCTTGAGAAGAACGGCTTTATCGCCATCTGCAAGCGAGAATCCGCATGCATAGAGTTTGCAGAAGAGTTTGCTCCTGAGCACATTGAAATCATCACGAAAAACGCCGATTCTGCAGCAAAAAAGATCAAATCCGCCGGGCTCGTGCTCATTGGCTCTATGACTCCATCATCCGCAAGCGACTACTGCCTTGGGTCAAATCACGTGCTGCCCACATTGGGATTTGGCAAATCACGCGCCTCGCTTTCAGTCCTTGACTTTGTCAAGGTGGTCAACAGGGTCAAGGCCACAAAGGAGGGCCTGATAGATGTGGCCGGGCCTATACGAGAGATCGCAATATCCGAAGGGCTCCCGAATCACTATGAAGCCGTAAAGGCAAGGATGGATGAAAAGTGAAAAAGAGTGCCCTTTCAGAGAACATCAGAAGAATCTCAAGGCTCGATCGATATGTGCCGCCGGAAAAAATCGAGGGCGCCATAAAGCTCGACTCTAACGAAAACTTTGCCCTTGATGCCCAATTCGTAAAAGACGTTGCTCAGGAAGCAGCCGCGCAGGTGGATTTGCGTGAGTACCCACTCGATCAGCTGGGCCAGCTCTATGTCCAGCTCGGCAGGTATGCTGGCATCGATCAAAAATATGTCGCCGCTGGCAGCGGCTCAGATCAAATTATCGAACTCTTGCTCTCTACCCTGGGCAGCAGGCGCGCAACCGTATTTACGCCGACCTTTTCTTACTTTATTAATAGATGCGAGCTGCACGACATCAAGGTCGACAAAGTGCCTCTGACAAAGGATTTTGAGCTGGACTCTCAGGCGTTTCTGAAAAGCGCACGCAAGTCGGACCTTGCATACATCTGCTCGCCCAACAATCCCACGGGAAACCAGTTTGACAGGCAGATTGTCGCAGAGATCATCGACGCCCTTGATGGAAAGCTGGTGTTGATAGACGAAGCGTATGTAGACTTTGCAGACTATTCGCTTGTTTCTGAGGCGACAAGGCGCGACAACGTGGTCGTTTTGCGTACTTTATCAAAAGCATTCGGCTTGGCCGGGGCAAGGGTCGGCTACATGGCAACAAATGAAAGGCTTGCCAGGATCTTTAGGTCGACGATCCAGTCGCCGTATCCGATAAGCGTTCTTTCGCTTGCGATAGCTTCAGGCGTCCTTGCCCGGTCCGACCAGGTGAAAAAGACAATCGACATTGTCAGAAAGGAACGACGCAGAGTCTTGGAAAGGCTCGCTGCGATCCGCGGCGTCAAGCCGTTCAGGTCTGACGCAAATGTTGCCTTTATTGAAACCGGGAACAATTATTCTTTGGTTTCAAAGGCACTGGCAGGGGCAGGCGTCGTGGTAAAGCTGATCGGCAATGTCGCCGGCCATAAGGGCTGCATGAGAGTTACCATTGGGACTCCGGAGATTAACGACAGGTTCCTTCAGACAGTTGAAGGGGCACTGCGCTAGATGTACGACTGCTGTCTATTTGACATCGACGGCGTCCTTGTCGACATTCGCAAATCCTACAACTCTGCAATCAAAAAAACAACAGAGTTTGTCCTGTCAGCTGTATCTGGCAGGGCTTTGCGGGGCCTTGTGACTGACAGAATAATTCTGAGGTTCCGGCAGACTGGAGGCTTTAACAACGACACTGATACCACCTATGCAATAGCACTTGCAATGCTTTCAAACCAGCCTAGAACCATTGCAGACGGCAGAAGGTTTCTCCTCAAAGTCGCAGAGAACGCAGACGAAACCGGCATTGCCTCCGTCGAGAAATTTCTTGCACCCTACGGGACGGAGAAATGGAAAGGCGTCTTGGCATATCCTGCGCCTGTCAAGGAAAGCATGCTTGCGCGCGCCTTTGACGAATTCTTTTACGGCCCAGAGCTTTTCAAGCAGCAAAACCAGCTGGAGCCAATATACTGGAAGGGCAGGCCGCTCATCAAAAACGACATTCTCGCTGTGACTGACTCTACGATGCGCAAGCTCCACAAGACCTTTGGCGGCAAGCTCGCCACGGTCACTGGCAGAAGCCGGCTTGCAGCTGAATACTCACTACGGGATTTGATGAAGTACTTTGATCTGAACGCCTGCGTATTCCTTGAAGACGAAAAAAGAGAATATGCAAAGCCCAACCCTTATGCCATCAGAAAAGCAATGGAGACTATGCGTGCGAGGACCGCTCTTTATGCTGGTGATTCTGCTGAAGACCGCTTGATGGCAAGCAGGGCAGAAAAAGAGATGGGGGTAGAGATCGCATTCGTCGGAATCTATGGCTACAGCCCGCAGCCGGCCAAGACTCTAGAGAATTTCAGGCGCCTGAAGGTCAACGCCACCGCAAGGACTGTCAACCAGCTGCCCGCCCTGATACAGAACAGGTTATGATTTATTGCTCGCCTGATCGCTTTCGTCGTCATAATCCAGCTTTTCGTCTATTTTCTTCTGTAGTTCCTTGTACTGCTTGTATTTTTTGGTCCATTTTGACAGGACTAACCACTGCCTAATTCCGATTCCTATCCACAGCAGCACTATTCCGATCACTACGACCTGAGATATGCCAAAGGATCCGCCCCGTGGTGGACCGAACCCATCACGCGGAAAGTCGCCTTCTGGAAACGAATCGCCGAGAAGCGCAAAGGTAACGATGTGAGTCACCGGAACTATTACGATGGTGGCTACTATCATGATGATAAGCAGCCTTTTGCTATTGTTGAGCTGGTAGACTATTTCGTCCATGATCCTAAAGATGTTCTCTGTCGGCTTCTTGTCCCTGCTTGGTTCTGCCACTGCTTAAACTCCCCTCTCTCGGATTATAAGAAATGTAGTAACTATGTTACCTGTAGTTATCATGATGGCTTGTCGCCTTCGCTCCTTGGAAATAGTATTTCATAGGGCTCCAGGATCTCTTGGAATATTGCCCTGCCTTTCTCTGACACCTTGTATTTGATTATGGTCTTGCTACCCCATGGTTCTTCGAATCTGACTATGAGGCCTTTCTCTACCATATCGTCGATTATCCCTTTGTGTTTTATGTTGTTAAGGCCGCAGTAGCTCATCAGTTTGCTCTGGTTAAGTTCGCCGTATTCTGACAATTTCAGTATCACGTCCTTTCTGATATAGACTCTGTCGCGATATTCGTGGACCAATTTAACCAAATTTCTCGGATTCATACACTGCGGACTTGATCAACGACAAATAGCAACAACTGTCAATGCGCGGCATGTTATTCGCTAGAGCTATATTCTCCCTTCCTAAAATGACTTGCTGGCTTGGGCTACATTAAGGGAGAAGTAACTATGTTACTTGTCAAGGGCTTACAATGATAAAGCTAGATCTATGGCGGTCATGGCAATGACGCGATGATTGGAGGATCAGGCAACGATTACCTCAACGGTGGTGCCGGCAATGACTCACTCACTGGAAGCGGTGCCGATGACACGCTTGTTGGAAGTTCAGGAAATGACACTCTAGGGACAAAGGACGGTATCACTAACAATGATTCACTGGACGGCGGGACAGGTGCCGACAGCTGCAATAGCAACCGGATCCAGAGGTAGGCTGTGAAGCCTGAGAGGTTCTTGCCAAAGAGAACCGCAGCGGCAGCGCGCCTTCACCTATCTTCTTGATACACGCATAGCATTATTTTCGCGTCATTCTGATCCAAC
Source organism: Nitrososphaera sp. (assembly GCA_022545875.1). Taxonomy (GTDB): domain Archaea; phylum Thermoproteota; class Nitrososphaeria; order Nitrososphaerales; family Nitrososphaeraceae; genus Nitrososphaera. The sequence goes on along the minus strand of JAKEIF010000086.1, from coordinate 508 downwards.
AGCACACCAATGGTATGCTAGGTACTGTACAAGACGCAATTTATTCGCTAGCAAGTTAAATACAATATCTCTGCTCCTGACATAATTGAGTTCTCCTAAATCCCAGTTAACAGGTATTGGTATCAGCATTGTTGCATGGTCTCTGTTGATAGCCGCGGCATTGCCGATTCAGTCAGCAGTTTCTGAGGAAATCGATGCTTCTGCCGATTTAGGATCAAGCAGCAGCTCTGCAACCGTTGGTGGAGCTTCAAGCCATTCATATGGTGACTTTAATGGAGATGGCTTTGATGATTTGGCGATAGGAGTACAACGTGAAGATATTGACGCTGGAGGCACTGGTGCAGTAAACGTACTTTATGGTTCTGCATCTGGGATTACATCAGCTGACGACCAATTATGGCATCAGAATAGCCCGGATATTGATGATAACCCAGAAAAAAATGACTGGTTTGGGCATTCAGTAGCAACAGGGGATTTCAATAAGGATGGATTTGGTGACTTGGCGATT
>JAKEIF010000085.1 GCA_022545875.1 Nitrososphaera sp. | reverse complement strand
TACAAGCACGTTTTCTCGGAAATGGGGACAAAGTGGTCAGACTTTCAATCGACTGATAATACAGTTACGTTCAATGTGGATATTTAGGGTCCAATAAGACTTGAAACTCGCATAACCATTTTTCAATTTGCGCAATACGCAGAAACCCAAGATTGAGTGTTGTTCATGCAAACTAGCAAGAAATTTTAAGCTGGGCCCACCACATCAATAGAGTCTGCTGAAATAACCGATATGGTTCTGCGCTCCTCCGAACCCGCTTTTACAACGAAGCATAACTCTGTTATCCATGTAGTAGCCTGCAAGTGCCTATGTTATTCTAGGTACTCTCTATTCATGCTGTTACTCTAATGTTGCTGGGAGCTTTACAAAAGCTAGCCTTTTCCATAGACTTGTTTGTGTCCGCCTAAATCATGTATGAGAACTACATTTTCGGTCGAAAACACCGAGTATAGAATCCTTAGCGGTTTGTTAATCTCGAATGCATAACACTTCAAACCAGCTTTGAATACACCTAGTTTGGTCGGATCAATAGAATACTGCAGTTCTCGAAAAGCTTTGTCATATAATGGCTTGTCAGGCGACTTCGCAATCTTCTTAAGCTGTCTTTGCGCTTCTTTGTCAAAATGGAGAAACCACAATTACTTGTCTGACTGAGCAAATTCCCAGATTTCATCGACGGTGGCAAAGCCCTTCGTCTCGCCTTGTTTGTAATTATGGATGCTCTGCTGCACTCGTGTGCTATCCATAATATCCGAAATGATGTGCTGACGGCCAGCATGAATACGCCTCTTCGCAGGACTGACTTTTTTACGCGCTTGAGCCCTTCTGACCTTTTTTGCGGCTCCTGCCTTCTTGCTCTTGTTCCTCATCATACAGGATACATCCTAGATTGTACTGGCAGTTATAAAAGAGCTCGCAAGCCTTTAGAATGCTAACCCTTCATCGACACAATTAGTAAAGTAAGCTGCGCGTACGCGATGTCCAGACGTAAGCATTACGACCCGTCAGAAAGTCCGATACGAATCCCTCCGAACCCACTTGGCACTCTGGTATTTCTATTGTGGCATCAATGTCCCCGTATTGGCCCGTAATTAGGGGCAGAAATCGGGCCCGAGCTGTAGAATTTATCTGCATCCCCTGCATAATGTACCTGGGTCCACTTTTAGAACTTTTATCAGCACGAGAGCCTTCGCGTCTATGGTAGCGTCGCCCGGCAGATCGCAATCGACCTATCGACATGCTTTGCGCACACGTATTTTATCCCAATCTTGAGCAAACTCTCAACCAGTGCATAGACTTTTCTGCCAATCACATTCTTTGGAGGAGCAAATACCTTGCAGTGTGGGAGTATCCCTGATACCAGGGCGGAAAGGATGACGCTTCGGTCATTGGCGGTGAAATTGCGGTACTCACATTTGACCATAGCAGCTGCACGAGCCCGGTCTTCCGGATCAGCCATATAGTTGACCAGAAAGTCAAAGAGTGCCCGTAAACCGAGCTCTTCACTATCAGCGTGCAGTTCCAGGCCAGGATTTTTTGATACAAATTCTTCAATTAGAGTACGAAATTGACTTGCCGAGCCATTCTCAATATCGTTGTAGATCTCCTCAATAAAACCAGTAGTTGTACGGGCTACGTAATACGGCTCGTCAAACAGATTGTTTTTCAGTCCATCTATTATGTGCTTTTCAATGTCCCTTATGATATCAGCGTAAGCAGAAAGTACCCGCTTGGATGCCCGATCATCAAGACTCTGTGAAAAAGATTTCAGCAACTCTGTGGTTGAAAGTATCCCCCTGGTGTCTGCAACCTTGCATTCTACAGAACAGCATTTGATTTTCTCTTCATTTGGCGTTTGGGCTACCAAGCTAATCGTAAAACGTCCAGATTTAACATACGACAAACTCGATGTTGACTTTAGGTTCCAAGTAAATGCACTTTCATAAAGAGACGTCCCGGATCTTTCGGGCTTCAGTGCTATTTCAGCTACCTCATTTGAATTCTCGTCCGAGATAAGTATCGAATAGGATAATGCAGAACCATTGTCTGCTTGAAAAATGGCCGTTCCAGAAATCTGAATGGTAGATGATAAGAAAATTAGCCCATTTTTGCTATCCATCAAAAGCCGGCAACGACTGGAGACTTCATCTTCTCTGGCCCAACTGCCGCCAAGTAGTAGCAGCGCGGATTCTCCAATCGAAGGGTCCTGGTCTTCTATGACAAAACGCCCATTTTTGTATAGTCGTTGTTCCAATGCCTATTCCACCTGTCCCTCTGGCCAAGTCTTGACTAATCCCTGACCAACATTAGTTTGCAGTTGTGCAGAAACAGTGCCAAGGTAGGCCAGGCGATACAGTCCTCCTGTCGCATGGAATGCACTGTCAAATTCTAGTCCAGAACCCTTCCATTCGTCGCTCAGTGTTGTATAGTCGATATGCGCATCGATTGGTCGATAGGTATTAGAGTCCTCTACCAAGTCTACCCTGGACATCCTCTCGGGGCGAGTAGAAGGAGTGTAGCTGGAAAGGCCGCCTTTGATGAATGCGACAAATTCATCAGTTGATTCGAATAACTTTGATTTCAAATCCTTTGAATTCTTTGTTTGAGCAACGAAAATGTTTCTGCCCTGGCTATCGCTGACCCTGATATCGCAGTCAGCTGATCTCTCCTCTATAGAGGCATTCATTACCTGCATGGCCCCTGAGAATAGCGCGGTACCCAGCTTGCCCACTATTGGGACATTTGTGCTTCTTCCCAGGATATACACGGACGGCTCGGGCTCGCTTGTTGACGTATCTACGACTGCACACCTGTACGCGCACGAAATCGAATCAATGCCCAATGCTGTTGGTAGCGGCCAGAGAGTAACACCTTTGAGCTTCAATAGGCAGAATGAAACTACGCCATATCCCTGGTAAAGCCTCGGCTTTAGCCAACCCACCGGAATTTGGGATTCAAGATAGTCCGCATCTAGGCGGAAATTGAAC
>JAKEIF010000084.1 GCA_022545875.1 Nitrososphaera sp. | reverse complement strand
ATAGTCAGACGCGTAGCCGTCGTCAAAGGCAAACGTGACTATTGCGCGGTCGTTCTTAGGGACCATTGCAATGCTGTTGAGCCACACCGTTAGCGGCTGGCCTGTTCCCCTGTCTGCAACTCTGACTTGAACGCTGTCAACCCTTGAGCTGTCTGGGTTGCCTGTGACTGCCGCCTGCCCCGGGCTGATGGTGACCACGTTCCACTCGTTATCCCTCAAAAATCCTGCCTCGGAACGGGCACCGGCTACCCAGTAATCCGTCCAAGTCCTAAAATCATCGCCAGTTGTGGAAATACGGAGCTCGCCTAGGTTGTCAACGCCGTCTATCTTTACCCATATCTTCAACGCCCTGTCGGTAAAATTGAGGGCGGGAGTCAAAGCTTTTCGCGTAAATACCGCCGAGCCCTCGCCGTCCGTGGTTAGCATGAGTGACTGCTCGCCCAAGGCGTACGTTCTTGGGTCGTCGCGCTGAGTCCCGGCGCTGCTCTGCAGCACAAAGCCGTGGTTCTGCTGAAAGTTTGTGACTACAATGTCGTTTCTAGAGACGGCTGCAGTTGACGTATTTTGGTACTGGAGAAAAAGGGCGCCTGCAAGCAGAGCCGCCGCGGCAACCGTGGCAAGGGATAACGCTGCTATTTTTCTCATTCAATCTAGCGCCTGAGAGGGTGCACTCTTACACCTAGGGAGGACACCATTCGGGACTATTAAAAAGAGCTCCCGGTCTTAAGCCGCAGCAATGAACCGGTTCAGGAACTCCTCAAGCTCGTATTCTCGCATCTTTTGGTGCGCTGCGTCGCTTCCTGCGTGCGCGTCCCTGTCAGTCTCGTTCTTGAACACAGAGTGGCAGTTCGAACATTGGTAGATTTTCATACTATGATTGGTTGCTTTGCCTGCGCAGAAATAACTAGCAGCATGTAGCAAAAGCTTATGACATCATGACGCTTTGATTACGAGATAATCAATGAGGCCGGCTTCGGAAGTCTGCCTCATTTTCAATAGCGACCTGTGCAGTATGCTCTCAAGACACGAAGGGTAATGCTTCAGAATCCTGGGCTTGATGGACCGCCTATTTTGGACGTAGTATCGGGTCAGCGGCTCGTAAACTTGGTGGCCTATGCGCTGAACCCCCTCTATCTTGAAGCCATTTGACGTGAGGGCCGAACTTACGTGCTCTGCGGGGTAATGCTCCGAGGACCACGTGAACGAAAGGATGCCGAGCCGGAAAAGCTTGCGTATTCCTTGAAGCGGCCGGGCCGTAACCGGTATGGCAATTACGAATATCCCTCCTGGCGCCAAAACCCGCCTGCATTCCCTAATGAATTCGGAAAGCGGGCGGAAGTGCTGCGCGGACTCTAGCGCGATGACCCTGTCAGCGGACTTGTCTGGTAGCGGCAGGGTCACTGAAGTGGCGTTGACGCAAAAGAGACTCCCGGTATAGTCGCCTGCATCCGATTTCAGCGAGTCTGCAAGCTGCTGTCGGTTGATGTTTATGCAGGTGACGTCCAGATCGCTGTACTTTGATGTCCAGTACTTTGCAGGGGCGCCGAGGCCACTGCCGAGGTCGACCAGCTTTTTGGCCGAACAGAGTTCTCCAGTGTCGCCTACGAGCTCGCAGAGTTTTCTCTGGGCGCTGAGCGGGTGGTCGGAGCCGTTCCAGTAACCAAAGTTTAGCATGCTCCCGCCGGTCGCAAGCTGCATCACAGGGGAGAGCGTATTGTAAAGGTCAATTACGTCGGAGGGACTTCGCCGAAATGTCCACAGAAATAGTTTGAGCGGGTTTACATACATCAACGGCGGCAAGAGTTTGTTTGCTGGCTACGATATAAACCAGCGATCACTCTCGGAATTGAGACAATTTTCTCCAAGGCGCATGTCGTGCGTCAGATGCTTGGGTCATCTTTGCTTTTCTCGAAGACGGCACACGCCCATTGCGCTCTATAGCGAGCAATCCTTTTCGCAGCAGAGAAATTAGCAGCATGGTGTCCTTTGCGGTCGGGACGCTCTTGGCGACCATTTTCTTGACTGCCGCATCAAGTAACGGCTTTTTGTGGCTATCAAAGTTGCCGGCATCTGCAAGCCTTTCTATGTAATCCCGCAGCAATTCGATATCTTGTTTGGACGCCAAGTCCGGCTTTTTTCCGCTGCGTCCTAGACTCAGCGCCGGATCGCGCCTTGACATTTCGTAAAGCATGATTGCTAGAGCATGTGCGATGTTCATTGTCCTGTATCTTGTCTTGGTGTCTATGGTGCATACCAGGTCGCAGGCCGCGAGTTCTTTGTTGTTCATCCCTGAAGCCTCTCTTCCAAGGACTATGCAAAAGCGCTTGCCGCGCCCTTTGCTCATGATTGCCGCCAGCTGCTCGGCGCTGACTGAATCCCTGAGAACATTAAGCCTGCTGGTTGCCCTAATCGCAGTAGTCCCTACGATACAGTCAAATTTTTGCGCCAGCTCATCGAGGCTCACAGTCTTTGACTGCGCAAGGACGTCGCTTCCGTGCATCGCGTACCTTATCGCTTCGTCGCGGTCAAAATTAGGGCCAATCAGATAAAGCTGCTGCAGGCCAAAGTTTTTCATCAGCCTGGCCACATGGCCTACGTTTACGTGATACTGCGGCTCAACCATTGCAACAGAAATAGGACGCATGAGAAGGGCAGAATGGCTGCGGAATTAATAATATTACTGCCCGTAGAAGGAGCGTAAGGCAGAATTGACAGAGGCTTCTGGGATCCCGAAATAATCAAACACCTCTGCGTGCCTTGCTGGATGCAGCCGGACATCCGACTTTGCCTGCAGGTACGCTTCTGACGTTTCTTCTATTAGCCAGCGCGCGTGCCTGATCCACCCGCCGAGCTCTTGCTGCCTTTCATTCAGGATATTGACGAGCTTTGCAAACGCGGCAAATATTGCAATGCGGTATTTCTGTAGCTCTAATTTCGACGGGCTAGAGTCTGGAAGCGAGGGCACAAGAGAACAGATGAGGAACTGGTATTCGTCAAGGTTTTTTGCCGCGCTAGAGACCCCCGCCACTTCGGGCGCAGAATCTCTTGCCGCCCGCACGTCAACAGAAATTGCGGGAAAAATTCCGGCCACAGGACTTATGGTCAGGTAGGGTGAAGTCACGCCATCCGCTGACAGCAGCCTCCGGCAGGACGATGCGGACAATTCCCTGGAAATGATCATGTTCAGGACAGATGCAGGCACTTGTACCTGTCGCGCCGAGCCGTCGTAAAAATCTACATTTCCTGGAATGCTGAAATAGCACCAGGCCATCACAATGGCATTGTGAAATCCAAAAAGACAAAGTGGCAAATGCAGGCATACTACCTTGATAGCTGCAATTGCGACTGGGGATGCCCGTGCCAATTCAATGCCAAGCCGACTTATGGCAAGTGCGAAGGCATCGGAGGGATCCGCGTCATAAGGGGCAATTATGGCAAAGTAAAGCTTGACCGGCTAAACATGGCTTTCATTGGCTCGTGGCCGGGGCCCATCCACGAAGGGCACGGAAGGGCTTCTTTTTACATTGACGACCGGGCAAACGACGAGCAATTCGACGCGCTCTCAAAGATAATCACCGGTGAGGCGGGCGGAGGGCCGTTTGAAGTCTATAGGAGCGTAATGGAGTCCTTTCAGGAACCGCGCAGGTCAAAGATAGCATTTGAGTCGAAAGGGATCAACAGCCGAATTAGGATCGGCGACTTTGCAGAATCCTGGCTCGAGCCTATAAGGAACCCAATAACTGGGAAGACCCACCGCGCAGTCATTGAACTTCCTGAGGGATTTGAAGCAAGCAGGATGGACCAGTCGTCCACAAAGACGATTGTATCAAACGACGGCTACCTCAATTTCCAGTACTCCGGGACCTATGGGAGCTTTCAAAAAACAAAATGGAAAGGGCCCTAAAGGCCGGTGCGACAAATGCCGAGACGAATTAGCTAGCCATGATTGCAAATATTCCGCATTATTTGCTTGTTTGATATTGATTACCCTATAACCGTTGCAATTAATGAAGTATTATTAAAAAGGGAAACGTT
>JAKEIF010000007.1 GCA_022545875.1 Nitrososphaera sp. | reverse complement strand
GCTGGAACGATTCGGAAAAGTCATTTGACTGCGGGTGCCACGGGTCGAGATTTTCGTACCGGGGAAAAGTAGTCAACGGGCCCGCAAATGACGATCTTGGGCGAATTGAAGAATGAAATTGTGATTTGCGGACTTGACTAAATAAAAAAGATGAGCGGAAACTAATCAGTTTCCAACTTCTGTTACGCGAAACAGGAATCCGTCGTCAACAACCGGCCCGCCTGTCACAGGTAGCGCTCCAAAGGTCTCAGACAGGCAGAACTCTGGCGGAAAGAATGCATCTCCCTTTATTTCCTTGGTCTCAAAGCAGATGTCTACTGCTTCCCCATCGCCTATCTCTTCCCAGCTTACAGCCCGAATCTGAAATATCGTTTCGCCGTTGCCAGCAGAGAATGCTACGTTACCGCCGGCTGAGCCATCAGAGTACAGCGGACCTCCACCCCAGATGCCCTGTCCAAGGCTAGCCATAGTAAAGGTGTATTCTACTTCCTTTCGCTCGGCAAATGCGACCTGATTCTGCAGCACTGAGGTTATTGCAGCCACTGCAAGCAACGATGCAAATGCAGCGACTGTCATTTTTGTTTTCGAAGTCGTTGATGACATCGAAATCTTGGAAATTACATTACACTTAAGCAGTACCAAACAAGGTTCCTGGCCGCCGTCAAGCACGCAAGCCTCAGGACTCAGTCAGTGTATATTGAGACAAAATCATGCCGATAGAAAGCGATTCTGGCCAGGCAACATAGATGAGTATTCGATAGAGTGACGAATCTATTTCGACATAGTCAAAGACCTTGCGGTAGTAGGGAAGGTAGTTCTTGGGATTCGGTCCCCTTTGGGTAAAAATGCCTTCCCAAGCACTGTAGCTCCGGCCGCAGCAGCCTGCGTATGTTCCCATTCTACTTGTCAAACACTACCATGCTGAAGCTGGAGGGGGTTCCAAGATGCTGTTGTGTGGTACATTCATTTCTCAGTACAACAGTTGCAGTCCCAGTGCCCGGCAGAGCACGTTCTATCTCAAAGCAGTTATTGCCGGAGTTCTTTGTGGCCATTACATTGTCACCTAATTCAACTCCTGCTATTGTGCACACCACGTTTAGGAATTTGGTTGGATCAACATTTTGCGATTGTTCATTGCTGTCTGCCGCACACTGACCAAACAGCAACTTTGTAACTCCCTGAATTTCAGCTCCGCCCACAGCATCGGTCGCTATTTCGGCCGCTTTTACTTCGCCATCCTTTATTTTGCCAGCCGTGACCGCGTTGCTTGCCAAGTCAGCTGTCTTGACCTCTCCATCTACTATGTCTGTTGAGAAAACGGTGTTTGCTGCGTACGCGCGTAGCTCTGGTGACGCAATAAAAGAGCCGGCTACAAAGGCTACGGCTACGATTGCTAACCACTTTGAAGTTGCTATCATGCATCTAGTGAATTGAGAAGAGCTATAAAACTAGGTAGGGAACTATTCGAGTTTGTTGAATACGCTGCAGAGGAATATATCAAGAAATCAAGATAAAAAAAGTTAGTCGGTTTTTACTTCATGCTTTTCTTTTACCTTGTTGCCGAATTCGTCTTTGAATTCGCGCTCTATTTTCGTTTCGTCTTCTTCGACCTTTATTTTCTCTTTGTATTCTGTTTCTGTCATCACTTTTAATTGTCAAATATCTTATTTATTGGCTATAGCACGACCCTGCTGAAGACGATAACTTCTAGAACTAGCAATCATCCCGTTTAGTAACACGAATGCGTTAACAAAGAGCAATGAGTAGAGAACCAGAGGACGACCCGCCACAGCCTCCAATCGATAAGCCAGACCCAACCGATCCAGTGAAGGTCGAATAACCTTTTATTATTTTTTAACTTTGGAGATACTTTCAAAATAGCTGGGCGTTAATTGTTAATAGACTTGACATTGTTTTTCTCCTAGAGTTGGCAAGAGATCACAAGCTCAGTGTTGTAATATGGTCGATGGTAGGAGTTGGGTTAGCGGCGCTTGCAATCATTACGATGATCCGTACCAGCAAGTGATCAGGACAAGTCTAGCTCTGCATGGTCCTGATGTGTGTATTCTTCCAACATCGAACAAACCTGCTGCCGCAAACATCACTATGATAATATTATCGCTAGATGCGCGCCTAAGAGAATTATAAAGATGGCATTGAGGTGCCAACAAGAACACCAAAGAAAAAATAGGGAATCAGTCGAGCTTTTCTTTTAGTTTCTCTTTATTGTATTCCATCTTGAGGTCGCGGTCTGGATCTTCGACCTTGTTGGCCACTGCCTTGGCAGCCGCCTGAACCTTGTCTGAAGCATCCTCGAGGGTTCTTTCCGCGTCCGCCTTGTGGTCGACTTTGTACTCGACCTTTTTCTTTACTACATATTCATCTGTCATTGTAACGGTCTAAGTTATTGCCTCAAACATATCTCTAGCCGCTCATTATTCTATAGCAGTTCATACGCTACGATAGCACGTAGCAAAGCTCCGATCTCGTTATCTTTGATTCCATCAATCGAAAGTCATGATATGGACAATCGTTTGGGCGGTTCTCGGCATAATCGTGCTGATTATCTTGCTCAGAGTGCTGTTCGGTGTCATCTAAGAGAACGTACTTTCCTTTTTTTGAACTCAGAATCCTCGGGTGTTCGCATAAAAACTATCACGACAATCACACGCTATGAGTCTAGAAAATGGAGTGATTAACGTGGAAAAACTCGCAAAACCACTTATTCCGGCGGATAACAAGTATGCAGACCCTGTTCATTGCAAGTATTGTCATCACAACGCTGTGTATCGGGTAGCACACGAAATAGGTCAAATAATTAAAGTGTCGTACTACTGCCTCGGTTGCTTGGGCAAGAAACTTTTCGACTGACACTTCAATCTAACTGGAAGCTCTATTATCGATGTCGTGCATTCCGCTGCCATGAGCAAAGAGGAAAGGTTAGAAAGTGAGTCGTACGAAGCCATCACCGGTACGGCCGAAGAATCAACAAGAGGGATGCGTTCAAAGCCCGCTGGAAAGACGGATAAGTTAGATCCGCCTAGCGTCGTAGAATCAGAAGAAAAGAGTGCCGATTAAGTCACCAAATTATATGAGTTTCCGGCTAGGCACATCGCGATATCCAGACACATAGTCAGATCCTCATTCGGGCAGACATGGAATCGACGATTTCTGCAACAAAAGAATTGAGCTACAAACCCATATGGAATCTTGACAATGGCATTAGGCAACTAGTCAAGATATATGAAAAGTCTAGGTTATTGGCAACCTCTGAGGCATAGAACGTCGCTCCTTCTTTTTTTGAATCAGCAAGAACAAATAAAATTAGGCCATTTTGTAGGTAGAAGTAGAAAGCGAATTGGCATGGCGCGATAAAGAATACTAAAATTAATCTGCATTTACATCATGGTCGCTTTGGCACACTATCGCTGCAGCGAATGTCGACAAGATTTCAACACATGGTTCGACTTACTCTTGCACCAGCTTGACACAGGTCACAAGGACTATGAAACAATAGAGTAGTCTAACGTTGCCGCAGTGAATAACACCATAAAGCATTTTACCTATAGTGAATAACCCGCCAGCAGCCAAATTCAGACCGCTGGCAGGAAGGTAGGGCGCACAGGGATACCGGGAAGCATGTATGCGCCCCCTGCCGTGTCATATTCATTTCTTGTATCTAAAATAAATGGCATTTGTGTTACGTAATAATCGCGGGCTAATTACCCGGCGGCGCAGACCCAGTGTTAGCTAGCTTCGGCCTGCGCCAGCCGAAATGTGCTTCAAGCGTTGTACTGGTACTCCGCTAATTCCTTAAAGGGGGAGCTATTTCTTCGAATAGAACAACTTTTGAAACCCGGCAGCGCAAGCCAGGGGAGTTACGGATGGCTTTCTCAGAAAGACGCACTTAGCGACTTGCGCCTGCCAGGGAAGCGTGGAACAGGCCTTTGTCTGCAAAATTGTTGAGGACAATATGGCATAAAACCAGCTCGGCACTTGAAATAGAAATTTGACGTTATCCTTCAAACATAAAATTTCTATGATGTGCAAATTAATCAGAAAGTGATGGTTGTATGTACGCTTGAAGAAGCAACAGGAATTACTAGTCGAAACAGAGCAAATTGACTCGATAGCGAAAAAGCCACTAGAGCTAGGCATCGAGGCACTAATCGCAACTGTTGAAGACAAGGAAGAATTGATAAGGGCAGTAATCGAAGCAAGGCGAAAAAGTAGCTAGACATTCATTTCCACAGCTCTTCAATCATTTCATCCGAAACAGTGATTCTGTCAGCTTCAATGTCCGCTATCGCATTTTTGATTATCTTAACGCCACCAACTTTGAATAAATCTCCCCCCTCTTTCCTTGTCTTGGCAAGTCCCAATTGCCCGTATACCATCAAGTCGGCACTGCGAAGCTTCTTACCAAAAACTAGTCGTTAGCACTTGAGATATTGAAAGAAAAGATCGTCCTAGCCCTGACGAATTCGGGCCGAGAGTTTAACTGGCCTTAAATGCAACACCCAAATCATAAGGGTTTCAATTTCCCGGTGGCTAGTCTATGTTCACCTACTGAATGCAGTTGACAGAGGCTGCAAGTGGATGCCAAAGAGTAATGAAGGTAGGCAATCACCCGCTTAACATACCATTGGCTATGCTCACTATTCGTAAAGTACTTCAAGTTTAACTCAAATATCGAACGTGACCGCACATTCAACCTCCAGTCGTGGCTTCAAATCGACCATGAGTCTCCAGATACCGTGAATACTTTTTTCATTTCTTCGTCGCACTTCGGACAATCTGCTTTACTAGTCCAGCTCAGGGCGTATCCTATGACCGATTATTGACAAAAAAGAGCGATTCAGAAGTCGAGTCACACCGGAAAGTACCAGACGATGACTTTACTCAAAGCAAGCGTAATCAGATTGAATTGATAGTCGAGTTTCTTGGAGCATGCAGAGAGCCTGTCAAAAAAACACACCTGATCTACCGGCTTCAAATTAACCACTACCAAGTTCAAAGTTACGTGAAGATGCTACTCAAATTTGGCATGATTGACGAAATCACCGAGCCATTTTCTGGATTCATAATTACTCAGAAGGGCTTGACGCTCTTGGAAATGTTTGACTATGTAAGGAACCAAAGGGAAATGAGCGACATTTAACCCACATGACACTATATTCGCTTCATGACAGAGCACCAAAAGGAGAGACGTTAGTCGCAGGACTGGCCCGGCGGCGTTATCTGTTAGCTAGTGTCGGCGATCGTATTGTCCGCCAAAAGCCTTCAATGATTCAGCGTCATCAACCAGTTATTCGGAGCGATAAAGTCAGGATGGAGCGCACTTCAGCTCTCAAGAGCTAAAAAAACGAAAGGGATCTAGTATGATCCCTTTTGTCTAATCTTTGCGGCAGCGTTTGCGGCCTTTTCTTTGGCAATCCTGGACGCATCGGATAGCGTCTTGCTGGTTTCAGGCGCAGCCTCTGCTGCTTCGTGAGATGCAGCTCTTACATCCTGAACAGTCTCTCTAGCTGCCTTTGTAGTCTCTTCGATTGCCACCATTGTATCGCGGATTGATCCATCATCTCTGATCTGCTTTGCGGCAGCGCTTATTTCCCTTGAAGTATCCCTAGCCGCGATTGCAATTTCGCGCACGGCAGCCGCAACCTCTGTTATTGCGCCGCTTTCCCTTAGTGTTCTTACAGTATCGCGAATTATTTCCGCCTGCTCTTTCATCCTTCGTGCGGCAACTTTCATCTTCTCGCTTGCCTCCTTGGAGGTAGCTGTACTACCAGGGCCAGACTGATACGAGTCCCGTACTTTGTCTTGTTCCATCATGACTGAAATATTCGCAAAGCTCACTAAAAAAGTAGACAGAGTGCTGTTGCATAATTATCTTGCAGAGCATGGCTAAAGAAACAGAGTCAGGTAACGCTTGCATGGCAGAACAAATCATCATGTTTTTTGTTCCGCTCCGCTAACAACTAGCGTGTCGCTGCTTTCTTCAGATGTGACTAGGATTAACGCACTAATACATTTGCTCAGCTTTGTGATGACAATTGGCAAATACCTTCCACTTATCGTGGCAGTATTTGCACTTGTCAATCTAACGGTTGCCATCATGAGCTTTTTGGTCTGGAACAGTATAGCCTCAGGTGTGATAAACTCCGTTCTTTCCCTCGGGGGTCTTGTTTTTCTTGGTCAGCTAATCAGAAGGCGCAATGTCCACCGCTATGACTACAGGTACGGTGGCAGACAGTCAAGACGGGCATTTGTCGAGGGCAATGAAAACCACTCCAGTGGCGCGGCCGCCTAATCCTTCCAATGAAGCGCCATTGCTCTATAACATGCTGTCACAGAACTAATATCCGCTTGTCACTATACGCATCTATGGCCGGCGGAAAACTGCATGACATAAAG
>JAKEIF010000083.1 GCA_022545875.1 Nitrososphaera sp. | reverse complement strand
TGCAACTTGAAATTCATTTCAAGTGCTTGCGAGATGGTCTCCGCTCCGACTGGGCACGCAAGGATTTCCTGAATATCAGGGGTGCCAGGTCCGGCATGCGCTCCTCCACCCAAAATATTTCCCAGCGGAAATGGAAAACGATATGGCCCGCGTGGCCGGAGTAACTTGAATAGTGGCTCGCCGAGTGCTTTTGAGGCAGAATCGACCGCGGCGATGCTGAGTGCATATGCCACAGAGCCTCCTATTTGGCTATAGTTGTCAGTCTTGTCAATCTTTCTTATTGTGTCAAAAATGGACTTCATGTCTTCGGCGGGAAGGCCCATGAATTTTTTTGCGTTTTCATTCAAACGCGAAAGTGATAGTTCCGGTTTGTTGTCAGGGAAACTCTGAGCTTCTAATTTTCCGACTGAGGCACCAGAGGGAGCACATGCCCGTCCGACAAACTTGTTATCCGAAACCACGTCGACTTCTATGGTCTTGGATCCTCTACTGTTGAAAAGTATCCTGCCGCGCAATGAAGTGATAGAAGGCATAGTCAGGGTGTTGCGGAAATGTAGGTTATTTATTACTTGTTTTGCGCGGTTACTCGATCTCTGACTGTATCTCAGACATTCGCCGTCTCAATGCCTCATAATATGGGATGATCTGGTAGATAGTTTCCACGCTAGAGATAAACATCCTTCTGCAGCAGTACCGTCTAACATTCAGCGAGTCGAGTACCTTTGCTGGATCTTCGCCAGCTTTTACTCTGTTTGAATACTCTGCGTTCTTGTCAGCAATCAGGTTGCCACAGGTAAAACATCTGACCGGGATAAGCATTTCTGCTGCTGTCAGTGGCTGCTAGCACTATAAAAACTATGGCGCTGCACGTAATATTCAAATTAGTGCGGCGAAAGCGTGTTAATTGCGCGGGAGTCGCCCAGCATGGTCAAAGGCGTAAGACTGAGGCTCTTATCCCTTAGGGGTTCGTGGGTTCAAATCCCACCTCCCGCACTCTTACATTTTCATGCCTCTGGCGTATAGGATCTCGTGATTCCCGGGACTAAGATCTTCCCATACGACAAAAATCTTGTCGCCGGAAATTGCAATAGACGGGCATTCTGAGATCTTTGGATTGTCGCTCAGGTTAAGGAGAGCCGGTGGCTCTGCCGTGTTGGACTGGAATTGAAGCGGCAACAACAGAATCTCTTCGTTGTTGGAAACGAACACTTGGCCAGCGACATACAACGTGGAGCCATTCACCGCTGCCTCTACGTTCAGCGGATTTACGAACGAACCGTTCACATCCAGCATTTCGGAGGTGAATGTAGCACCTCCATCCGTGCTCCTTGCTACAAACAGCCCGTTGACTTCGATGACGTCCAGACCGCCCGAGACTACATAGACTGTGCCATTTTCGGCCACGATTTGTGGCTCGCCAAAGTTATTTTGATCGTTTAATTTCTTTGGTTCACTGAATGTCCTGCCGTCAGAGCTCTTAGAATAAAACAATCCATTTTCTTGCTCGTCCTCTATAAAGCTCCATGCGACGTGAACTCCTTGGCTATCTGCTGCAACCTTTGGCAGCGTAGCGACAGTTGCTTTGTCGCTAATTACCAGTGCTTTTTCGAAGGTGTTTCCGCCGTCGTGGCTAGCACGCAAGGTAACCTTGATGCCTACATCATCTTCTTCAAGCCAGACGACGTAGACGCTCGTTCCGAAAACGGCAATTTCCTGGTTGAATGAATCCGAAGTTGTATTGCTCAGGTTCAGCGCAGTATCAAAACTAGTTCCATTGCTCTTGCCAGCGGCAAAGAGTACTTCTCTGTTTCCGGAGGTGTTGTCCGCCCATACAGTATAGACACTGTCACTGTCTGAAGCTGCTTGCGGGTGCTCGGAAAACCCGGAATTGTTGCTAAGGTTAACCGGAGATGCAAACGTTTTTCCACCGTCAATGCTCCTCATGACAAAGATGTCATAGTTTCTGGAGTTATAACGGCCATCAGATGAGCCGTATGACGGAACCGAGTCCTGCCAGACGACGTAGACATTATCAGCTGCTGCAACGACCTGACCGTAGACGGAATCCTGGGTATTATTCGTAAGGTTGATAGCTTTATCAAAACGGACTGTAGCATTTTGGGGATTAGCCTGAGGGACCGTGTTCTGCCCGGCTACGCCCTGTGGGCTGGGAGAATATGAGGCAAGGAGTATTGCCACGGCGGCCAGCACGGCCGAGGCCGTCACTAGAGCGGTAAAAAGCTTCACAATTACCATATGGGCTGATTTTATTTTAAGACTACGGAACGCTCACCATGATAGAGGCTAATCAAAACTTTTTCAGGATGTTGTAGTAAGGCGATGCCTTGTGCCTGTCAACGCATTTTCCGCATATCGATTTTTCGCCGTATTTCTTGTGACATACGCAGTCGCAAATGCTGTGCGCAGTTGACAAGCATCAACAAGGGTGCGCAGAAGTAATTTAAACTTACAATGTCGTGGATCGAACTTTTATAGCGTGACTTTACTAGAATTCTGGATGGATTCCCGCATTCAGCAGCTGGAGAGGAAGCAGAAACTCTACTTGATGCTTCGAGAGCAGCATGATGCTGAGGTAAAGGAATTGATGCACTACATGTCGGTCCTGACCAACGTGGAAAATAATTTGGTTCGTAGCTATATCCACACTCTTTTGACCGACGGGCTGCGCCACGTTGAGTACATCGCACGCATAATGGCAGATATTGAAGGGGCTACTGGCAGCTACCATTTTACCAAAAAGGGAATAGCCGAATCAATTGAGGATGAAAAGAACTCCCGCGACATACTGCTAAAGTGCGCCGAACTCGCTTCTGAAGACATTGAAACGGCTGCGATTCTAAAGAGTATCAGCGTGGACGAAGAGCATCATATAAAGATCTTGGAGCACCTGTCCGAGCTCGTTGAAGCTTCAAAATAGAAAGTGTTTACAGAATCTTGTTGCGTAGTTCTCTTAAGTAATCTTATTCGCCTAAACTCAGACGTATAATGAATACCGATTTTTCGCCGCCGACTGGGCGCGCCGAACGCCACAGAAGCAAGGTAGATATCGTTTATGATATACTGGTATCCGCTACGGGCGCTGGCGCCAAAAAAACTCACATCCTGTACAAGGCCAACATTAGCAGCACGCAGGTCGAGAATTACTTCTCGGCGCTTTTGGCGCACAACCTCCTAGAACATGCACAGGACATCGATGGTAACAAAGTATTCCGGACAACAGAGAAGGGGCTACGGTTCATCGAATGCTGCGAGGAGATACGATCTCTGATAGGCCTTGTCATGAACAACCGCAGGATAGATCCAATGTCAGATTTCTATGCTTTTGACAGACGCCACTAGCCGCGCAGCGCCTCAAAGACTTCCTGGCTGTGGCCTGCGGGCTTGACCCTTCTGAATATCTTGGTTATCTTGCCAGACTTGTCGACCAGAAACGTAGACCTAGTGACGCCCATGTATTCCCTGCCCATAAAGTTCTTCAGGCCATAAACGCCATATTTTTTTTGACACGGCGTTTTCCGGGTCTGCCACGAGATGGTATGGGATGCCCATCTTGCTCCTAAACTTTGTATGAGATTCCTCGCTATCGGGGCTTATGCCGACTATTTCTATCCCTGCTTCTCTAAATTTCTCAAAATCCCGTGTGAACTCTGTAGCCTCCGTGGTACAGCCAGGAGTGAAATCCCTTGGGTAGAAATACGCAACTACTGACTTTTTTCCTCGGAGATCAGACAGGCGCGATGTTTTGCCTGATGCATCCGTCATTGTAAAGTCAGGTGCCATGGTGCCTTCCTTGAGCCCATCTAGTTTTTCGGACATCAGAAATTGGATAGAGGATCAAAATACAAAAACCTATCCAAAGACAAATGTATAGAATACAAAATTGTCGGATCTCGGAATTATCTCGATCTCGTGCATCTCGGGCTTTTCTGAGGCTGCGACGTTATAGATAAATGGCCATTGGATATCAACCAAGCTAACCGTCCCTTCGAGGTGTGAATGTCGCCCAAGCTGATCCTTTTTCAGGTGGCTACCATCCAGTCTAATTTCGGCCTTTGCAGGCTTTCCGTCGGCAGAGCCCATGATACAATTTACCCGTGTCGCAGAGTTGTAGTTCATGATGACGGCAGGATCGTGTTCCTTGCCCCCCGGCGCGTACTCTACCCCTTCGCGTTGCCATATCCACTTGCCCCGCAGATACACTACGTTGGTATCGTGTGAGCCTGGATCCATGACTACGCTTGCAGCGTCAGGTTTTAGGGTCTGGTTATTGCCAAACCGCCTCAATCGAGAGTATCCAATGCAGATTTCAGGGGCCATGCCGTAAAAATGCATCCCATACATGTCGTAGATTGGGTCTTGCGGATCATTTTCATCTCTGCCTTCTATAGGCTTTTGGCCCGCCTCTGTAAGCAACTCGACAACTGCATCTTCAAAGTCCGAGATGCCGCCATATCCTGCATGCTCGTACCTAACAAAGCCGTCATGGTCAATGAGGACGTGTCTTGGCCAATACATGTTGCCATAGTCCTCCCAGACTTTATTTTTTGTATCAAAGGCAACGGGCTCAGCGATACCGTAGGCGCTGATGGCGCGCTTGATGTTTGAATGGTCAGTCGCAAAGTGATACTCGAACGAATGTGCTTGGATAACCTGCAGTCCGTACTTGCCATACTTTGCCTGCAGTCGCTTCATCACTGGAATCGTCCGTAGGCAGAAAATGCACGTATACGTCCAGCAGTCCAATAGAATTACCCTGCCCTTCAAACCCTTGATAGAGACTGGATCTGAATTGGCCCAGCCGCTGACGTCTCTAAATTCTGCCGCAGGACTTGCTGGAATAATATCCATCTAGTTGGGCACTGCGCCTACAGGATATAATCGTTCGAATCAAGTTCAGCAAAAAGGAGCAAACGTATGTGATTGGTTGGATGGCCAAGAGCACAGCAGTTATTCATAAACGGGCGAGTGGCCTTGCTTGTTGTGTCCGCCTGTTATCTTGGATCTGTGCTTGAGGTTGTTAACCTTTGCGTCATCCCGCAGCCCGTATTCACGTTGGGTCTTGGCATTCTTGTTGCTGGCATGAGTCACCTCGCCTGAATGTTCCAAGTTCATACCTTCTTTTATGAACGTGTACTCCCTTGTTTTTTCCTTTATTATCTTGATACCCATTTTTTACTCTCCGTGGCTGTAGCAAGTAGGCTGCACGACAATAGGTCGCGATATTCAATTGGTTAAAGCAGATGTTTCATTCGTCAAAATCTGGGCTTGCAGTTACGTTCGGTAGTTGAAAGTAGCCACTGCGCATAACATGGGCTGACGTGTTTTAAAAGCCTTTCAGATATTATTTTGAGTAATCGCCCTCGGACTTGACACTTGTAGGAAAATCATGCATATCCAAAGCCAAGTCACATATTTACAAAAATACTGGATATACTGGGCAGGCAGCAAACAGTCATTCCGTAGACATTTAAACTGCCGCAGCCGCTCAAGCAGAGCATGGAAAAATTTCGAACCAGCGAGATAATTCCCGACTCGTCTATGTCCAAATATTTCGATGGAAATGTCGAGATAAGAAAGATGATCACAGACGCGCTTACGAAGGATTTTGAGGCGTTCCTTGTAACCTTTCTAGATGGAGCGCGGACAAAACTACATTACCACGAAGTGGACCAAGTACTTATTGCCACAGAAGGGAACGGCACGGTAGCTTTACAAACCGACGTCATAGTGAACGGAGATGACCAGGCTATCGTCAAAATAGATGAAAAGCACGATATGTCAGAAGGCGATTTCGTCTGTATCCCGGCATACAAATGGCACTGGCACGGCGCATCGAAAGGTGAAAAATTCTCACATCTCCAGATTAAGAGGGCAGGCAAGACAGTCTGGTTTGGCTAACAAACGCATAAGTTACAGCCAGCAGTCATCAATATCATTGTGCACTCTTCTAGGGGCTATCCATGATGATTGACCGTCTGCTATCACTAATTTCATCGTCAAAGGGTGCAAGTTATGTTGAGGCGCGGTATCAGTCGCGCTTCATGACTGAAGTCAACTTTGTCAATGGTGAGCTCCAGCGGCTGCGAGTTGTAGAAAACGCCGGATGTGGCATCAGGGTGCTTGTCGATGGCTGTTGGGGATTTAGCAGTACCAGCGAAATGACCGCAGCCTCACTAAGGGACTCTTTAGAACACGCCACGTCTGCCGCCCTTATTCTTGCGAGCTCCAAGAAAAACAGAGTAACGGGGCTTTCGGAATCGAAGATGGCAAAGGGGCAATTCGTCCTTAATGCAAATGGCAAGCTATCGGACGTTTCAATAGAAGAAAAGGTGAAAGTGGTAAAGGAGGCAGAAAAGGCTGCCCGCAGGAATTCTAGGATTATCAAGACTGCTTCATGCACATATAGGGAAATGCTCGACCACAAAATCATAGCAAATAGCGATGGGGCAGAGGTTGAGATCTGCGATTCAAAGCCGGAATTCAGCGTAGTAGCGGTTTCGAGGAAAGGATCTGAAAGCGCAACGGCTCACGAGGGAATTGGCATAACCGGCGGCTGGAAGGATCTCTTTGGCGTCAGAAGCCACCTGGACTATGCTACAAAGGCTGCGGACCGGGCAGAGAAGCTTCTTGAGGCAAAACACGCAAAGGGCGAGAAAACGACCATAATACTGGATCCGGGGATGGTCGGCCTGCTTTCCCATGAGGCTATAGGGCATACGGTTGAAGCCGACTTTGTGCTTTCGGGCTCTATTGTCAAGGACAAGATTGGACAGAGAGTAGCGAGTGAGCTAGTCACGCTTGTGGACAGCGGAATCCAGGACATGCCAGGCAATGCCGCTGGTACCATAATGGTTGACGACGAAGGGGTAGTCTC
>JAKEIF010000082.1 GCA_022545875.1 Nitrososphaera sp. | reverse complement strand
GCCCCCAACACCCAAATCAGAATAACCGACGCCGACCTGAGCACGCGCATAACGATAATGATTTCGGACCGCAAGGAATTCATGAGCTGGGAGCTCAGAGACGACACCATAAGCGATCCCTATCAGGCAGGCGGCGTGGCTACATATTCGAATACGGTTTCGCTAGCAGAGTCATATGCAACCATATTTGAAAACCTCTGGAGAATAACAGAATACGCAGAAAACCTCAGGGCGGCTAACCTCCGGCTGGAACGCAACGATCAAGCCATGAGGGAGTTTATTGACATCACCGCTCATGAATTGCGAAATCCGATTCAACCGATCCTCGGATTGTCTGAGATACTTCAGGAGCGGCAAAATTCTCCAGAACAAAAAGAACTACTCGAGGTAATCGTCAGAAACGCGCATAGGCTGGAGCAGATCGCCGAGGACGTACTCGACGTTACCCGCATGGAAAGCGGTACGTTTCGGCTCGTCATGGAAAAGGTTGAGCTCACCGAGCTAGTTACAGCGATAGCCTCCGATTTCCAACGATCCATCCAGGCAGATCGATCAGGCAGAGTACGCATATCTTCGGTGCAGGAGCAAGAAGACAATTCTAACAAGAGCCTGCGGCTAATCGCGCTAGCCGACCCGAACAGAATAGGCCAGGTGTTTTCTAACCTACTTTCAAATGCTATCAAGTTTACAAGTAGCGGAACGATCTCCGTCACAATGAGGCGGCAGGACAATCATGATGGAAGCAGGGAAGCAGTCATTTCTATTGCTGACAGCGGTACTGGAATCGACCAAAATATCATGCCCCGGCTTTTCGAAAAGTTTGTTTCAAGATCGGAAAAGGGGATCGGACTTGGGCTTTACCTGTCAAAGAAAATAGTCGATGCTCATGGCGGCAGAATCTGGGCTTCAAACAATGCAGATGGAGTTGGCGCCACTTTTCATGTCGCACTCAGGCTGTCGGTCTAGGAATATGGCAAACTGGATCCAAAGCCTGCGTTAAAGAATAACGCGAAAAATTGCCTTCTCAATATTATTCGCTCTACGATAAACTTATATCATTTCATCTGTCGTATCCCCTCTGCTTTCCATGAAGAAAATTGAGGCCATTGTGAGAACAGAAACCCTTCCGATTGTGAAGGAGAAACTCAGAGCCATTGGGATTGGCGGCATGACGATTTCCAACGTTTCAGGATGGAGCAAACAGCGAGAGCTCCATTTGCAATGGAGAGGACAGCCTGTGGCATACGACCTGCTCCCAAGGATCAAGTTTGAAGTAGTCATTCCCGACTCGCAGCAGGACCTGGTGATAAAGTCCATCATTGAATCGGCCAGGACAGGAGAGCATGGCGACGGAGTTATTTTTGTCACTCCGATAGAGACTGCGATCAACATTTCGACAATGGAAAAAGGCGACGCCGCAATCCTGGCGTCGGATCACGTCAACTCTGAACCAGACAAGTGATCCCAGGTGCAGCAACCTATTCTCGTCTGAGCGCGACGATCGGCGGGAGCCTTGACGCCTTCCACGCAGGATAAATGCCCGCCAGCATGGAAAGCCCTACAGAGAGGCCCCAAACGGAGGCAAGGTCTGACGGCCGGAATACCGGCGAGAGTCCTGACGAACCTGGGTCCTGCGATGCAAAGCCAGTCACCAGCACGTATCCGCCGGCGATGCCCAAGCCCATCCCAAGCGTAGCACCCAGGATGCCAATTATCATGGCTTCTGAAAGAAAGAGGGCAAGGATAAAGCTCCTCTGCGCACCAATCGCCTTCATTGTCCCGATTTCCCGGATTCGCTCCATCACCGAAGTGTAAAGCGTCGTAATGATTCCCACTCCCCCGACCAAAAGGGCGACGAGCGCGATGCTCAAGATAAAGGAAGTAAAGCCGGCGGTAAATTCCTGAATCGTTTCCAGTATCGCGGTGGCGGTGG
The DNA here is from genome assembly GCA_022545875.1 of Nitrososphaera sp. Lineage (GTDB taxonomy): Archaea > Thermoproteota > Nitrososphaeria > Nitrososphaerales > Nitrososphaeraceae > Nitrososphaera. The sequence goes on along the minus strand of JAKEIF010000082.1, from coordinate 4,128 downwards.
TGATTCCGATGTCCTTTCCATAGAGGTCTCTTATCTCCTCCTCGACGATTCCGACGTGGCTACCTGATTCCGCGGATACAAGGAGCGAGTCGTATTTGCCGGATTTCTGCAGCAGAGCGTCGCCGGATATCCTGTTAAAGACTACTGCGTTGTCTATGGTAGGGTTGCCCGTCGGCTCCATCACGGCGCTGACAACAAAACTCTTTGACTCCTCTTCCTGCTTGCCCGTGTCAGCGTCCACAAAAGAATACTTTACGCGCAGCGATTGGCCGACTACCGCAAAGGGCGATTCCTCGCCGGGCGGGTTGGCCACGCTGTCTGACAATATTATCGCAGACGGGTCGTTTTGTCGTATCGCAGAGCCTTCGACAAACTCGATAGTTGGAGCTATTACGTACAGTTTCTGAGGGTCTATCGAAAATACTGTGGTGTCGGCCGACTTGCCCCGCGACTCCAGCGTTACCTGGGCCTGGTATGACGGTATGACTTCGTCCACAAACGGAAGCGATCGTATCCTGCTCACGACCGCTTCGTTGAGCGTTATCTTTGCCGCAGGCGGCGGCCCTCCACCCAGAGGTCCGGCGTTTTCTGCCTGAGCGCTCGTGACAAAGATGATGTTGGGCGCAAGCTGGCTGAACTGCTCGTCAATGAAGGCGCCAAAGCCTGCCCCGAGGCCGTTCAGTGCCACCATCAGGCTACTGCCGACTACTACCATTAGCACGGTGAGGGCGGATCTCATCTTTCTTTCGCGCAGCGCGTCAAAAGAAAGAGAGAAAACCTGAATAAGGTTCATTTTCTAGCCTTTCTTCTCTTGGCGGTGGCTGTCAAGCAGCGACTCGATGTCGTCCTGTTTTCGCTCAGTCATCGCCTGACGCAACACGCTCTTTTTCCTGCGCCTGACAATGATGACAGCAGCGACTGCCACAGCGACAATTATCGATATGACTATAGGGATGGCCATGTCCATGCCCTGACCCGACGCCGACTCGTCCGCACTGACCTCAGGGACAAACTGGACGTCGGAGCTAAAGTCAAGTGTGTGCAACTGCCTTAGGTTGTCCTTGTAAGTGACCTTGATTGCCACAGGATAAGTCCCTGCTTCAGCATTTGCAACCTCTATCGGGACGCTGAACGGAAGCGGCGAATTTTCCTCCAAGTCTCCGAGATACTGTTGCGGAGGGAGGCTTGTGGCCAGCCCCCCTGCATCAACAACTTGTAACGTCGTAAACAGCGCGACCGTGTTGCCTTCGTTGAGCAGGTTGCCCACGATGTTTGGAGTCCCGCCGATATAGTTGACTTCTAGTTCATACGCAGTGATTGTGATTTCACCGTCAATGTATGCGCCCAGATCCACAGAATCAGTCTCTGTCTGGCCTTCCGAAAGGTAGCGCATGCTAAGGTCGAAATTTGTCGAGTCGCCTATCAGGCTCGTGGGTGCGAATACCTGAGTCGCAAACTCTTCCGTGTAGCCCAAGGCCATCTGGTTGACAGTCCATTCCGACTCGCCAAGGATTCTGATCGATTCAGACTGCGAGCTTAGGGTAATGAGGACGTCAGAGAGCGGTGTTTCGGCAGTATTAGAAATAACAAACCTATAGTCGTGAATCTTGCCCGCGGTGATTGTAGTGGACGTGCTTTCACCCAGAGAGACGCTAATGTCAGATTCCAAAGCCCTCGGTAATACGACTAGCCCCACAGGGATTGTCGTCGTCTGCCTTGCCCCGTACGAATTGCCAAACGTAATCTGGACGTTTAGCGTTTGCGGCACCTCGCCTGCCGAGTTGCTTGGGTAAATAATAGGCCGGATTTCTGCAGTCGAGTTGGCAGGGATCGACCCGAGCTCAAATGTGTTTTGCCCGATGCTGACGGCAGAGGTGCTGCCGTTTGCCCCGTTCGAAGGCGAAATGCTGACAACGACTCCTGTTGCTCCTGCCGTGCCCTTGTTTATTATAGATACCCTAACAGGGTTTGCGCTTCCTGGGACGATTTCCCGGTCCACTGCAATCGCGTCAAGGATGACTTTGCCTGTGAGCCTAAACGGCACTGTCAGGTCGACGCTTCTGAGCTGGCCTACTTCCAGAATCTTGGAGTAGGTAACGGTCAGCGGTGAGTTGTAGGCCTGTACACGTGCAGTCGTCAGGATATCGACTTCAAAGAACAGTGTAAATGTCTGTCCGGGCTCAACGACGGTGTTGTGAGTGGCAACTGCCTGCGCTCCACCCGCAGACGCCCGGAATCCGGGCGGCATTTCCAGCCTGCCTGTTACGGAGGTAATGTCTGACAATCCCCTGTTGACAAAGACTACTGCCAGAACAGAGGCGCCGTCGCCGGGCGCAACTTCGACCTTGCCGAGGCTTTCATTTGCAGGCGGCGGAGTGGTCCGGTCCGTCCAGAACGCATCCTGCACGATCGGCCCGCTATAGTTTGCATCAAGTATTTCTTCCATTGTCGGCCCCCTCTCTTGGGCGTATGCACTTATTGCCGCCTGGTTTAGAAGCACGGCGGCTACGACTGCTAACGAAATTACCCTCATCATCTATACGATACCTCTTTTTCGACCATCCCGTCCCTGATGTAGATAGCCCTGTCGGTCGCCTCTGCAAGTTCAGGGTTGTGTGTAACCATGACAATCGTCCTTCTGAACTTGCTAGAAAGCATCTTGAGCAAATCAAAGACTTCCTGGCCTGTCTTTGTATCCAGATTTCCAGTTGGCTCGTCAGCAAGGATTATTGCAGGGTCGTTCATCAGCGCCCTTGCAATGGCGACGCGCTGTTGCTGGCCTCCGCTAAGGCTGCTGGGCTTGAAATCGGCCTTGTCTCCGATGCCAAGGACTTCAAGCATCTTCATTGCCCTCCTCCTCCTTTCGGGAGCGGCCATCCCAGAAAGTATGGTAGGGAGTTCGACGTTTTTGATAACAGTCGTCCTGCTAATCAGGTTGTACGACTGGAAGATAAAGCCAATTAGGTAATTCCTCATGGTTGCAATTTCAGAATCGGAAAGAGAGAAAATGTCAACGCCGCGTATTAGAACCCTGCCGGACGACGGCCTGTCGAGCGCGCCAATGATGTTGAGCAGGGTGGATTTACCGCTGCCAGAAGGGCCGACGATTGCGATAAATTCCCCTTTTTTAATAGATATATTTACGCGCCGCAGCGCAGCAACTCTGCCGGCCACGGATTCGAAAATTTTTGAAATGTTCTCGACCTTCATGACTTCGCCACGCTCCGCGTCTGCGCTAGCCTTGCTCACGGGAGACGTGTCCCTGTTTGCCAAATATCAATACAACCCAGAAGCTGCCTAATAAATATAACTGACCCGTCAGTCAGTTATTTCTTACTGGGGCATCGGTAAAATTAAATACGCTTTAGCAATGCTTGAGACACGTGCCAGTTGACCCCGTTTGCGGCATCGAGATGGATCAGGAACTTGCCGTGAGCCATGAACACAATGGCAGGACGTATCACTTTTGCTGCGAAGGCTGCAAGCGAATCTTTGTGAAAAAGCCAGGCAAGTACTCAAAGTGAACCTGCCGGCTTGACCGGGTAGGCGCCGCAAATTCTGCAGAACCTGCCGTCAGATTCCATGCAGGCCTGGCAGCTTGGACAACGCAAATCGCAATTATTCTCTCTTGGCGGCGCAAAGTAGCTCCTATACAGTGCATAGTAGTGCAGGTGCTCCTTGCTCCGAAGGGTGACTCCTTCTTCCCTAGCAATCGCTGACTTGTTTGAAAAAGCCTGGTCGTCGATTCTTTCGCTTATGTACTCTTGGAACTTGTCCGTACCCGCGCCCTGTTCCTGTGCAAGCTTGGGACGCCAGGCTATCGCCTCGCCTAGAACAGGTTCATAGCAGGTCCTGAGAAGGAATTTGCCCCACACCTTGGCATTGTGCTCGCCTACCTTGGATACTGCAGGTATGGATTTAGAATATTCCATAAATTCCGGATCCAGAAAAGGCGCGCGTATTCCTACTCTTACGTGCGCCCCAATCTCTTTAGATGAAAAATGCATCACCTTCCACAGGCGCCGGATCTCTGAATCGAGCTTTGCCGGGTCAGAATAATACCGCGACAAATAGTTGTAGCCGGCAAATAGCTCGTCGCTGCCGTCGCCTGTCATGACCTCTGTGTAG
>JAKEIF010000081.1 GCA_022545875.1 Nitrososphaera sp. | reverse complement strand
TGCTCTCCAGATCTCTGCTTTTGCATGCAATGCATCTGCATCCGCAGGTGATCACGAACAGTACGCGACTCGGATGCTATAATAATCTATTCCATTGCGGGAATCGGAAGGGAAATGTCTGCGCCAGACTCGGGCTCCTCCCAGTCTAGAACGCTCTCTTTTGGAAAGATATCTCCCAGAGGGTCATACCTGTCAAAACGTGTTCCCTGTTGCATCGAGGCCACGAGGTGTACCTGAACACCATCCGACGCAGAGACTGAGGCCATGGCTACTTCGGTGGAACTATCGACCTTGAACATTCCCTGCATATTGCCAACCATCTTGTTCAATTCCCCAACAGGCACCCTTTCGCCACCCATGACGTAGAGCATGGTCCTCCGTATGGCTTCGGGGTTTGGCACGTCATGATATAGCATAGCCACTGAATCCCGAAGTGAAGATTCAGAGTCAGCCGCGGATTTGCTCGTGCAGAGAACGTTTACTTCTCGCTTGATACCGCCCGATGTTATTGAGGCTAGAACGTCGATAATTGCCTTGTTTGTAAGGGAGAAGCATTCTTCTTGGTTGAGCTCGGGATTGTTATCAAGAAACGCGTCATTATCCATCACAATCACAGAGTCGCAAGTTTCTCTCAGCCTCCGGAAGGCAATTCCAGCCATAAAGAGCCTATCCTTTTCAAACTTGAATGGCATGATAGCGACACAAATGACCGTTGCCCCGAATTCCTTTGCCAGACTAGAGATGACCGGTGCCATTGCGCACCCAGACCTCCCCGCCAGGTTTGAAATCAAGACTATGGTAGAATAACCTTCCAGCGCTGCAAGAATTTCGCTCCTCTGCCCTTGAGCAAACGATCTGAGTTTGTAAGTGGAAGGGTTTATCCACCCGCCAGATTCTACGAGAATGCTTGTCTCAGAATCGCCCAAGTCTTTCCCGTCGCTGCTTACCAAAAGCTTCCTGCATTCAAGATTGCCTGCCGCCTGCCTAGAAATTCTGCTGCCAGCACCACCGATGCCGACAACTAGTGTTGGATTCCTTATCAAAAGATCGCTCACTGACTCCCCGAACTCCCCGTCCACCTTACTAAGGTCAAGTTAAAAAACTTTGGTGATTGAATATTAGCTAAGCTTGGCGTAACAATGTTGAGCTACCCTATGGAATTATTCTTGCGCGCAAGGAAAAGTTGGAAAAATCATAAACTTTGACGCGCATTCGGTCGCCCAGTGCGAGTCCCCAAATTCCAGGAAGCATGACTGACTTGTACGCATGGTTTCTTCCCTGTGCGGATCCATGAATTCCAATTTCGTCAATTAATACCTCCCCCTCCCAATTCATCCAACGGGAATTCTGCCTTTTTGCTATTTCCTGCGCTAGTTCGTGAAGGCGCTCGGATCTCCTCTTTGCAACTTGCGAGCTTATTCGGCCCTTCTTCCATGCAGCAGATTTTGTCCCGGGCCGCGCTCCGTAGCGTGAGAGGTTTACGACGTCAGGGCGGGATTCAGAAATCAGATCCAGTGTCCTTTCAAAGTCCTGCTCTGATTCCGTGGGAAATCCGACGATAATGTCCGTTGAAATTGTCATGTCGGGGATTTTTTGCCTGAATTTGCTCACCGATTCTAGAAATATGCTTGAAGTGTGACCCCGCTTCATCAGCCTGAGAATTCGGTCGCTCCCACTTTCAACAGGGATGTGAATGAATTTGAAGAGTTTGTCGTTCTTCGCAAATGCGTCTACTAGCCTGTCAAGCATACGGGGCAAGTACATCGGATTCATCATCCCGAGGCGGATTTTAAAATCACCCTGCACTGAGCTGCAAGCCGACAGCAGTTCCACCAAATCAGAGCCGATATCCATTCCGTAGCAGCCGTTGTCAGTGGAGGTGAGCCAAACTTCCTTACATCCGCTTTCTACATCTGACTTTATTTGCCTCACGATGTCGCCAATTCTGTAGCTCCGAAGCATGCCCTTGGCAAGTTTTGTCTGGCAGAACGTGCATTCGCTCAGGCATCCGCTGGCTATTTCGACAATACTAACCGCAGGATTCAACCGAATCCGAGGGATATTGACCTTGTCGACGCCAGCGTCTTCAAGGACGACTTGCCTTGTGCCTGATATCGCCGCCCCTGCAACGTCCGCAATTCTCTCAATCGAAGTCGGGCCAATCAGACTGGCGGACGGACTGATGGCTTCCACCCTTGCCCTGTCTGCCTTTGGCAGGCAACCTGCCACAATCAATGGCTTTCCTGATTTTTCAAGGAACTTGATCCTGCTGACCATCTTGTGTTCGGTTGCATCTTTGACAGAGCAAGTTACAACGACAGAAAGAGTGCCTTCGTCTTGGCTATTTGCCATGTCATAGCCAGCGCCCCCGAGCAATCCCTTTATCATTTCCGAATCCGCCATGCTAGCCGAGCAGCCATAAGCCTCCACCCAGACCTTGGGTCTTTCTCTCCCCTGGGTATGCAGCATCGGGATTGATTCGATAAGGGCGGGCTTGAGGGACTTGATCATGCGGCGTTCGTGCTTGGCTCTCATCTCTTAAAAATTGTTGCTTCAGCGGGGTGTCTCAAATGCTAGTTTTTTGCAGCGTCCTTGATGCCGCGCGTCCAGACTTCAGCCAATATTGAAACATACGTAGTCACGAGCTCGCCGGATTCCATGTTTTCCCGATTCTTTTCCATGTCGTTTCCAAGAGCCATCATGAATGAGCGAGGCACCTTCAGATGTTCAGTCATGAAAATCAGCAAGGAGTAGTACATCATCTTCATGATCTCGTCGTTACTAGAACCGAACCCTAGCTTCATGTCTGTCATTACATTTGACACTACTTGAGAAAACTGCGGCGAGAGCATAGCCTTTCCGTCACTTTTGTTTTCGAGTTTCATTATGCCCATTTGCAGGAGATCTTCTATGGCTGAAGCCATTTGCTCAACGCGCTGGTGTTGGTCTTCGCTCATGGAGACTATTTGGCGCTCAAGGCTATTTTACGTTGTTTGTTACTTTAAAGTAGGCAGAAATCAGCTCAGGGTCGACTATACCCTGCACTACATATGAGCTGCCGTCTGAAAGCGTGACATCCATTGCAACTGCGCTGTAAGGTATGTCAAACTGCTCAATCAGGGAGTCTCTATCAGTCTCAAAGATTTTAGAACATGCACCGTTTTCGCAAGAGAATCCATAGATTTTGTCTATCCTCCTTGACCCGGATCCCGCAGCCCTTCCGCCCGCCGATCCCCTTGACTCCTCAACCATCAGCACAAAGACCTTGTTGTTTGGATTTTTATCCAAGCGGAGGTCGTTCTCGGAAACCACCAACTTGCGCTGAGGCTGCTGAAGGACATCGTCTATTTCGGGCATCTATCACACAAGCCAGAGCATGCCGCTTATATTGCTTAGCTGAGCAAGTTCGATAACAGATCGCGCTTATCGTTATATTTGATGAAAAATTGTGCAGTGCTGTCAGTGGCAAAAATATCAAGGCCCATCTTTATCATAGGGATACAGCGCAGCGGCACCACGATTCTTGACAATCTTTTTACCCGCCACAGGGACACCGCCTTCTTTGAGGGTTTTTGCAATAGATATTACATGGCCCCCTGGAAGTTTTGGCTGATACCTCTGCAGGTGAGACGGTACGGAAAAAGGCCACCTTCTACTGAAGGGAGGGTTTGGCGACGCTATTTCACGGAAATAGACTATGTCGACGAGACCCAGCTAACGGAGGAAATGAAACGTTACTACTACTCGGCCATTCGGGCAGAGCTTCGAGCCTTCAGGGCAAAAAGATTCGTAAACAAGAATCCCGCGCATTGTCTTCGATTGCGGTGGTTGAATTCAATGTTCCCTGACGCAGTGTATATTCTGATACGGCGGGACCCAAGGGCAGTCGTCAATTCGATTTACCAAAAGATGCTCAGCTATTGGGACATGCAGATGAATACCGAGTATGAGCACGGATACAAGGGCTACGTCACGATCAAGGATGTCTTTGGTAAAGACATATCCAAGCTAGAATCTTGCGTCAATTTTTACAACTATAACAAGATGATGCTTGCGCAAGACGTTCCCATAATAAAAGACAGAATGACAGAAGTCGCATACGAGGATTTTATCGAGAGCCCACGGCAGGAACTGACCAGGCTGTATGAATTTACCGGCCTTTCATGGTATAAAGAACTCGAAAATTTCATTCCCGAAAAACTAAACCTCGAAACAAATACCAAGTGGGAGGCGCTACCGCTTGACGAGAAAAAGATTCTTCAGAGAGCGTTCCAAGCCGGAAATTCCATCACGGGCTAGAATGGATCTTGCGCCAGAGAAATCGAGGACTGGGATACAAAACATACGCAAGGATAAATAACCAGAACGCAGATCCGCTAAAGTGTTGGCAGCCGTTGATGATAAATTCTGGGAGCTCAAAGAATCCGCAAAATGGTCCCTTGACGTCAACGAGAGAAAGCACGCCATTAGACAATTGGCAGAAAGTTACGGGCCTGAGGCGATACAGTCAATCGCAGAGATAAGAGACATAAGCGCTTACGACGACATAAAGAAGGTCTGCATAGAAGCAATCAAGGCTGCTTCAATTCGCAGGCCTGTGGAAAAGACCAACAAATCACTTCCAAAAAAAGCC
>JAKEIF010000080.1 GCA_022545875.1 Nitrososphaera sp. | reverse complement strand
AGCGCAAAAGCGACCCTTCCTTTGACAAGCGCGTCGACAAAAAGCTGTCAGACATTGTAATGAAAGGGGGCGCGGTCATTACCAGCTATACCCTTCCGTGGCTCGTAAAGGATGGTTCGGTAATCAAGCTTTGGCTGCGCGGATCGCAGGAGAACAGAGCAAAGCGGATGGCAAACCGGGACAGCATAGACCTTGCGGAGGCCAAGCGCATTGTAAAGTTGAGAGACGAGGAAAACAGGAGCATATACTTCAAGCTCTACCAGTTTCATTTTGGAGAAGATCTCACAGTTTTTGATTACGTACTTAACACGGACAAGCTGCCTTTGGAGTCGCTTATCGAAGTTTCAAAACTAATAGTCACGCGCCAGATGGGAAGCTCATGGCAATGAAGCTACCTCAGCTCGAGAATCTTGTACGGGTCGATGACGACGTCACAAACGACAATTACGGCCATTACCCTGACAAGCGGCCAATCGAGGATCTGCTAGAGTACGGGCTGATACTGGTCGACAAGCCGCCAGGACCTGCAAGCCACGAAGTAGTCGCATGGGTAAAGCGGATCCTAGAGATAGAAAAGGCGGGGCACTCGGGGACGCTTGATCCCGGGGCTACGGGGCTTCTGCCGATGGGCCTTGGAGAAGGGACAAAAGCGCTATCGGTGCTCTTGCTTGGCCCAAAGGAGTACTTTGCGCTGGCAAGGCTTCACGCTCATGCTTCCAAGGAAAAAATGACGGGTCTTATGCGCGAGTTCAGCGGCGAAATATACCAGCGGCCGCCGCAGCGCTCTTCGGTAAGGCGCGTCACCCGCGTGCGGACTGTCTTTGAGTTTGATTACCTCGACGACTATGACCGGCTAGTTTTGATGCGCATCCTCTGCCAGGCCGGCACGTACATTCGCAAGATAATATACGACATTGGCGAAGTCCTATCGCCCGGCGCTACGATGGTAGAGCTGCGCAGGACTCGCGTGAGCAACTTTTCAGAGCAGGCAGACGGAATGGTCAGGCTGCACGACCTTGCCGATGCATTTTACCGTTACAAGCACAACAACGACGAAGAGAAACTCAGGCGATTGATAAAGCCCATAGAGTACTGTCTTGAAGGCATTCGAGGGATAACCATTAGGGATACGGCCGTTGACGCAATCTGCCACGGCGCACCGCTGGCGGTGCCAGGAGTTATCGCCCTGCCAAGCGATCTCAGGGAAGGCGAACTTGTAGGGGTATATACGCTCAAAGGCGAAGTAGTTGGGCTGGGCCAGGCAGCGATGACAAAGGAACAGATCGAGCAGAACGTCAAGGGCATCGCCTTCGTGATGAAGCGGCTTATCATGAAACCCAACACTTATCCGAAGGCGTGGAAGTCAAAGGGCGTGCAGGCGTCGGACTTTCACGTAAAAACCGAGATCGACCTTGACAAGCTGGAAAGCGAAAACTCTGACGAACTCTAAAAAAGATTAGAGGGTTTCCCCGATCCCTGGGCGCTTGCGGTCCAGCCGGGCAATATTTTTTGCAAGGTTTTCCATTGTTCCTGGAATGTGGCAACGGCACAGGCAGTCAGTGCAGTCAACATGGTTGCCGCCCTTGCAGTTATCTGACAACTCGTTTGACAAAAGCAGAGGAACCTTGCGTTGTTCCTCAATTTTTAGCTTTGTGTGCGGTCCTAAAGCCCGAGCGCGTATGCTATGGCCTTGCCGCGCTCTGTATCGCTTAGCTGCGACCTGAGCTCCTCGGAACGCACAGAATATTCCTTTCTCTGCCCGCCTCCGAGTTCTTCCTTGAGTGTCAGCTCGCCCTTGACAGGCGTCCTGGCCTGCATTTGTTTTACAAACGGTGAATAAGACTGGGCTATTGATTCAAGGAACGTAAAGAGAGAATCGTACTGCCCTTCGTCCAAGGCTGCCGGTATGACGACTTTGTCATTTTGGATTCGAAGCTCCTCCAGCTTGCCCCGCGCGCTTAATAGCTGGGGATCTTGGAGTATCCTTGACCTGGAAAGAACCGCAGTGCCTAGCAGCCGAATCTTTGAGAGATCAGAGGCTCCTTTCACTTCTGCTATTTGAAGCAGGTCGGTCTCTGTCACAAGGTTGCCTTCCTCTTTTGACACATAATCTAACTTTGGCATGCTTGCGCCCGCAGCATTTTGCTGTTCGAGGCTGCCGACATCGTACGCTATTCTGAATACATCGCCATTTTCCATATTAGACGGATCCGCGGCCAACTCCAGGACAAGCGTCTTAAAGCCCTGCAGGGTCGCTGAAACCAAAAAGTACCCGTCAGCCTTTACGAATTCAGGCTCCTTGATTACTTCAGAGTCCTTGCGCGAGCCAAACCTGAATTTCTGCTTTATTTTCTCTGAAACCGGCGCCTTCATTCCTATAGGTAGCATCAGATCCCTGATGCCAAGCTCTGTTACGTTTCGCCTAAAGTTCCAGAATTCAAGCTCTGAGGAGTCAATGCGAAATGAATAGGCGAACGGCAGCGCACCCGGACCTTCTTGATCCGAACCTGCGTCAACAATTGCAGAAGCAGACGTGCGAACGATGTCATAGCTCTTGCCGTTCTTTCCATCAAGCGACGCGCTTATTGTAACGTTAAGGTGAGACAGAATTATTCTTGGGAGGTGTCTGTGATCCCCTGACAGCCATGCTTGAACCAAGCTAGAAGCAGCGGTATTGTTCTCACTGATTTTCGAGCTTATCTTTTCTCTGTACTTTGTATGCTGCTCGTCAAATCCTGTTTCAGTGGTAGCGAGCAAGTCTGAGAGCGACCTTTTTGTGTCCATCAAAAGAGCGGCTCCTTTTGTCAGCAGGTCGTTGGAAAGGACATCGGCGTGTTCATCATGGAATTTTTCCATGGTATAAGTGGTATTTGTCTTGATGTGCTTGATGGCCGAAATTATGTCTTGGCGCAACCTGTCAGAATCTGATGCAAGAGACGCCAGCTTTCTGTTGTTGACATCCAGCCTTCCGAGCCTTGACACGAGGGCCACGAATTCCTTGACAACTTCAACAAGGTTTCTGTCGTCTTCCAGTGGGGAATAATCTGCATACATAAAGCGCCCCTGCATCCGCAAGCTATTTCCAGAGTCCGGGGATCCTCTTTCCATGAATCAAGCCACTCGCAGAGCTATATAGGCGTTTTCTGCAGCAGACGATTATTGACAGGTAATTACTGTGCGTTGGCCATGAGCTCAAAGACTGGGCGGCCATGATGGCAGTCTAATAATATAAATACAGATCTGTTCACAAACGCTGTGTGTTGCCGGGGTCGCCTAGCCCGGTAGGGCGCAAGCCTGGAATTTGTCAAACCGGCCAGCTTGTGACCCGTAAGGGTCCCGAGGGTTCGAATCCCTCTCCCGGCGCCATTTATGAGTTTCAGCGAATGCTGTGAAGCCGAAGCGAGCGAGAAGCACGCTACCGACACGATGTCACGGAAAACTTCTACAATCATCTTAAGGTGGCAATAGCTCTACTATGCATAGCAGTACCCGCCTGTACTGTCAACGGTAGACCCTGCCGGGACTACTGAGTCGTCACCTTGCTCGATGATGCATGCATACTCGTCCCTAGAAAGCGGCTAGGCAAGAACGTAAGTGGTATAAGAGTAAGTTTACCTTAGGATGCGCCTATTCTGGAATTTTTCCGACTTTTATGTAAAGTGGCCATATCGCCGTCCTTTTTTCATTAGCTTTATTCTTCCCTCCCCAAGCATTCTCGAGGCTACCGAGAATTGCATCTACCGGATCATAGTTATTTTTCTCAATAAACTTTTGAACGCTGGACCAGCTGCGAAAGTAGTTCACAAGGTCTGACATGTTCCAACTCAGCTCTATCTGAAACTGGGGTGCTCGCATTTGCTCAAAAGGGAAGGGTATTGTTTCGTATTTGGCTTCCACATATTTTCTCTCTGCCGGCCAATACCTATCACCCAGGATATCTTCATACAATTGAAGCATAACCTTGTCAATGTCCGGAGAAATTGTGTGAAGGCCGTACGCCCAAGCGGCAATGACTCCGCCTGATTTGCTGTCCTTTTTTCTTTTTAATACTCTTCTTACTTCGCTGTAAAACCTGTCAAAATCAAACCAGTGAAGCGCCTGAGCCACAGTAATCAAATCAACGCTGTTGTCTTGAAGGGGTGTTTTTTCCGCCGGAAAAATGCGGTATGTGATATTATTCTTGTGCTGAGCATTTTCTATTTGCTTTGCGCTGATATCGCTGGCAACCACCTCATTGAAGTAATCTGCTAAAACTACGGCAGCCTGCCCATTCCCAGTCGCGCAGTCCCACGCGAGATTCCTTTCTTTTACCAGACCAATAATGAAATCGAATAACACCTGCGGATAGGTCGGTCTGGAACTTGCATATTCTTTAGACTGTTTTGAAAAAAAGTCCTTAGCATGTGGCGGCTCTCGCGACCCCAAAGTGTCTGAGAAAAGTGCGTTACAGAAGGCACTTAATATTTTCTGTAGGTTCTAAGATAGTTATCATGAATAAATGATAGGCTGGCAGGTTGTCATTTGTTCTATCACAAATTTGTTATGAATGTGATATATATCCAACCGGCGCGTCATCTGAATTAAGGCATGCAACCAACACCAAAGTCTCGGCCCACTGGCGTTACTATCATTGCAATTCTGAGTATCATTGGGGGAATAATCATGCTGATTGGAGGACTTTT
>JAKEIF010000079.1 GCA_022545875.1 Nitrososphaera sp. | reverse complement strand
TTAGTCATGGTGCCGTAAGCAACCTTTGACTTGGATAATTTATTCGAATTTGGAACCGCCTTTTTCATGTCAACCAGTTCTGACGCGATTGCGAGAACCAGCGAAGTCTCTACTTCGCCTGCATGGTCAAATTCGTGTTCAAGCATATGCCAGTAGTGGATGGTATTCACATGTACATCCTTTGGTACCCTGCCATGAAGCCCTTGGGACGTATATTGAAGTGCGCCCATATTTCCATGATGCCCGTTGAGCAAAATAATTTGCTTTATCCCATTTTCCGCGAGTGAGGCGCATGCGTCCGAGATCATTTCGGAAAACACCGTATGTCTAATCGAGACATTGAACATTGGCTTATGTTCAAAAGAGACGCCATAGGTCATGACCGGCAAGACGAATGCGCCAGTTCTTTCTGCGACCATTCGGGCTATGTGTTCAGTAATTAAAGAATCCGTCGAAACAGGCAAGTGCGGACCGTGCTGCTCCAATGAGCCAATAGGCAGAATCGCCTTTTTGGTTTTTCTGAGCGCGCTCTTGAAGTCAGGGTCGCTCATCCCAAATACAGGGACGGACATGTTAAATGTGGCAGCTCCTTCCAGATTAAGAACTTTGTCGTGAGGATGGATCTGTTTGGTTTTTCACGTCAAGAACATGCACTTTGCCCCAGTATACCTCCAGCCTGTTCTCCAGATAGAGGCGCACCGCCTCAAGCAGAGTCGTCGCCTCTAGCTCCTGGCCCTTTTTCTTTATCGACTCCAAGGTGTCGGCCTTTGATACCTTGAATGACTCTTGGCAAACTATCGGTCCCTGGTCTAGATCCTCAGTCACGAAATGTGCTGTGCATCCGACTATTTTCGCGCCCCTTTCGTATGCCTGAACATATGCGTACGCTCCGGGGAAAGCAGGTAGTAGAGAAGGATGAATATTGATTATCCTGTTTGGGTACCGCCATACAAAATTAGGAGTGAGAATCCGCATGTATCTTGCGAGGACAATAAGATCGACATTGTACTGCTCAATGAGCTGCAGAATCTTGTTTTCCGCCTCCACCTGGTCTGCATGGACGACTGCATGAAACGGGATGCCCGCGTCATCTGCGACTGGTTTTAGAGTGCTGTCGCTTCCGATAATGACAGCGATGTTACCTTTGATTTCGCCGGTTTTCTTTGCCTTTAGGATTCTCGTCAGGCAATGAGGCTCCTTGCTGACAAAGATGGCCGCATTCTGAAGTCTGTTTGGCTCCTGATAATGGACCTTGATTTCCATAGAGAGGTCTTTCGCAAGCTCTTTCAATCCAGCGTCGAGCGCAGCGCGGTTGACATCTAGAAACGATGCTTCAAGCTGCATTCCAAAAAGGCCTCGCACTACATTCTGGCTTATCTTTTCGATGTTGCCGCGGTTCTTGAAGATAAAGCCTGTAATGTCCGCAACGACACCCTGTCGGTCTTTTCCAACGACCGTGACTTCGATTATGGTCTTGCCCTTGGTTGCAGGCATCGCAATCTCTTGCTCTGATTGAAGATAAATAAATCTTCAGATTCAGTGCAAGTATCGGCGGATTCGCAAGCCGTTGCTAGCCCTATGCTATCGCCAGCGACGGGCGGCTTGCACGAGATCCATTCCTCTTAGAGAGAACTTAAATAATAGAATCGCGTATCGAGCTTGTTGGACGAACCTGCTTCCCAATACGGTAGAATGTTTGGGGTAAACTAGTGCATGCGAGTGTTTTCAATTCAATCTCTCTCTGAGGCATAATCCATGAAGCCACAGCCCAAGCCTCAAAAGCAGACGACAAAGCCGAGGAAGGATTTCGACTATAACAAGCCGATAGGCAAGTGCATGATTTGCTACACTCTGTCTGGATGGCACTGCTATGACTGCAACAACGATTTTTGCCAGGCGCACTTTCAAGACCACAAAGAGAAAAATCTCTGCAAGGCGGCGTGATCAGCCGCTTGGCAAATATGTCCTCTATGGACTAAAGCGCGCGTGAAGGACTATGTCACCTTTGTGTTGATAGTTGGTGCCTTTGTCGTTGGAGGGAGCCTTTTGCTTATATTTGAGCTCCTTCCAGAAGACCGCGCGGATGAATTTCATGCACTGTCTGCGGGGAACATGACACTTCAGTCAGAGATTATTACAATAAAGGAGCCAACTGCAGAGGATGACACACGGACATACGCCATAAACAAAGTTGCCGCAGAGGCAGTAGCCATAGCGCAAAATGACCCTGAAGTCAAGGAGATTCTGCAGCAGGTGCGCGGAAATTCTATCACCATAGCAGGAGTACAGCCAACGCTCCTTATCGATTCCAGTGGCGACCTCATTCATAGTTCTGCAGGTCAAGTAGTGATTACGGCCAATCAAGAGAGGATTGAGGGCAAGCTCAACCATGATGCCATACGCTTCGAGACCTTTCAGGGAAAGCGGGCAGAAGCAAGGCAACAGATCTGGACGATTCTCATCGATATCGATAGGAAAGCTGTTCAAACCATATCTAAAGAGCCAGAGCGACGCATGCAATCTGATATTCAGCCAAATTTCGTGCATGCCGGGATGAACATGTTTATGCCACATGCAATCATAGTTGAACCTGGCACTACTGTACGGTGGTTCAACGATTCCAGCATCCCGCACAACGTGGTCGGCACTTATCTAAAAAACAAAACATCTGATAGAGTTCAGGTTGATAGCGGGTTTTTCGAACGAGACAGATCTTTTCAGTACACATTTGATGATGCTGGAACACTCGAATACCGCTGTACCATCCACTCTGAAGAGGGAATGAAGGGGCTCTTGGTCATCGCAGAGAAATAACAAGAGCATACGGAATAGCCGGTCTAGATTTTGGGCCACATTTGCATGACGATGCTTGTAGTTCAAATAAACCGTAAGGGTATCCTGCAATTCGAGATTGAGAATTCGCAGAGAACGCATTGCTATCCCCTCACTTACGAAGAGGCTCGAGGGTTACAGAATTCTCCATATTTCTGACATCCACTTCAATCAGAGTGTCCGGAAGAACAAGTTGCTGTGGGAAGAACTCCATGGAAATGAGGCGGATCTAATCTTGATAACAGGTGATTTCATTACGCATGACAGATACATTGAATCGCTTTGCCAATACCTTGAGGGTTCAAAAGCAGAGGACGGCATCTATGGGATCTTGGGGAACCATGACTATTACTATCGCACGCTATGGCAGCATTTCAGGCACTCCTTTTTGGGACGGGATTATTTTCCGAACGATTGGAAAAAGCTTGTAAGTTATCTGAATGGACTGGGAATAACAATGCTTGTCAATCAACATGTTTCAGTAACGTCATCAAAGGGCGCGGAGATATACATTGAGGGCACTGACGACCCGGTTTTGGGCAACCCAGCAATAGCCGATACTACTCCAGACTATCAATCGTCAGAGTTAAGAATACTGATGAGTCATTCGCCAGATATCCTTTACTCGGATGAGATTCGAAAGAAGAAGTTTGACCTCCTTCTTTCGGGCCACACCCATGGCGGCCAGATAAGAATCCCGGGGATCGGAGCCCTTTTGACGGGGACGGAGCATGCATCTAGAAAGGAAGCTTATGGTATGTACAAGACGATGACAGGCCTAAATGTCAATGTCAGCGCAGGCATAGGCTACTCCCTGTTGCCCATTAGAATCAACTGCCCGGCCGAAATAATCAAGATAGAACTGGCAAGTGCTCATTCATGACAGCATAGGCTCAAATGAAGAAGCCGCGACCGCAATCGAGGTGTCGCCAGGTTATGGAACCCGCGAAACAGAAAACCACTCGGCTTATTCCTTAGAGCTTTTATAATTCCGACCCAAGCCAAAAGTAGGTTAGCAGATAGAATGCATATCAACGGGCGGGCTATCGGCTCAGTAGCCTTGGGAGTACTAGTATTGTGTGGCTCGATGGGAGGCTTCCACTTTGGTAGCCTTTCGACTGCTTCCGCGCTTTCTTCCGTGAATGGCAAGATTGCCTTTGCTAGTTCAAGAGATGGCAATTTCGAGATATACACGATGGATTCTGACGGAACTAATGAGGCTAGACTGACTAATAGCGATGCTACCGACCTGAGTCCGGCCTGGTCACCTAACGGCACCAAGATTGCGTTTGTAAGAGGTGACGGTATCCACGTAATGGATGCGGACGG
>JAKEIF010000078.1 GCA_022545875.1 Nitrososphaera sp. | reverse complement strand
ATGTAAGACGATGGAAGGCCCTTCTTGAGGCGCTTTTTCTTGACTCCAAAAAAGTCTGACGCTTCCTCCATAAACGGAAGATCGATTTCGATTAGCCTAAAGACGCCCGCACTGTCGGCCAATTTTGCAGTGGCGCGTTTCTCTCCTTCGACTCTTCCTGAATAATTGAAAGTTATCGCACTGATTTCTGCGAACCTTTTCTTCGCCCAGTAAAGGCAAGTCGCCGAATCAAGCCCTCCAGAGAGAAGTACAAGCGCCTTGTCCGCCATCTATTGTTCTTTCTTTACTCCGGCGATGATATGGGCTCCCTTGTTTACCCCCTCGTAGATGTATACGCCGAGAGCCTGCACCGAAGATGGCATCCTTGGTGCCAAAAGCCGGATTATTTCAGACGAAAGGTTCTCGACTGTCGCTTCGCCGGAAAGCAGGTATGTGGTAGACTTGGGAACTTGCAGGTTAAAGTATCCGCGTGGACCCTCGAACGCGACGTAGTAGTGTAAGTCGTCTTCCTTCCTGAGATACCTCTTGTTGATAAAGAACTTGTGGTCAATTGCTGAAAGGGCATCCTTAATGATCCGCTTTGCATCGCCAAAGTCGATTACAAGGTTGTTCTTCATGCTCCCGATAATTTCCACCATCACGGTCGAAGTATGGCCGTGCAGTACCGAGCATTTTTCAACCAGCGGAAGGATATGCGCATAGTCAAATGCAAGAGATGGATCTTCAATGAATATTGAACCCGTCTGCAAGGTGTCAGGACCGTCGAAAAGGAAAAGCGATTCCATTTCCTCTATCCTGCTGGCAAATTTTGAACGCCCCACTGCAATAATGTCAAGATTTGGTGAGCGCTCACGGATATCCTTGAATTTGGCAGCGTCATCTTCAGAATCGATTACCTCGATGTACTTGCCAGCATCAACCATAAAGTCTATCTTTGCAGATCCTCCCCCTTCCAGTTTGACTTCTGCATCGTAACTGTATTCGTGGCCAAGGTGGGACAGCATCTTTGCAGTTGTGAACTCTGCCCTGCTGCGGAGAAGGTTACCTCGTCCATCAATATATCGAACTTCGCTGTCCAACACGACCCTCTCAGGAGGCATGATGTTATAACCAAACCAAAAGTTGAGCTGGATCATATATAAACGGTAGTTCCTTTTTCGGTGCGCCGTGCAATTCCAACAAACCCGATGAATGCTTTTAGTTGCCTTGACAAATAGTAATGCAACCAATACTCACATCTAGATGTTTTTTAAAGCCCAACTCTGAAGATTTTACATGAAGCTATACGTTGGTTGCTCCGGCTGGCACTATGCCGATTGGGAAGGCCAATTCTATCCAAGAGGGATGGATCCGCAGGATTATCTCCCATGGTATAGCAAGGCATTTGACTACGTAGAGGCGGATGCCAGCTTCCACACGATGCCAGACCGCTTCACAACTATCGGCTGGAACAAATTTACGCCGGACAATTTTCGGTTTACCGCCAAATTCCCAAGAGTAATAACGCATGACAATCGACTTGGCGGACCGCCCTCTGACTTGGAGACCTTTTTTGAAATGATGAAACCATTGAAGGACAAACTCTTGGCGCTGCTAATCCAGCTGCCGTCATCCCTGAAAGCAAAAGAGGGCATGGAAAAACTGAAAAAAATGATTCCTCTCTTTGACAGGGATTTCAGGTATGCTATTGAAGTGCGGGATGAATCTTGGTTCAACAAGGACTTTTACAAATTGCTGTCTTCAAACAACATCTGCTTAACGTGGAGCGTCCTAGAAGCAATCCATTCAACTACTGAGGTAACGGCTGACTTTATCTACCTGCGATTTGTCGGCGAGAGAAGAGCAGTGGAAAGGGACGCTAGGTCTATCCCAAAGAACAGGACACCAGAAATGAAAGCATGGGGAGCCAGATTAAAGATGGTCGAGAATAAGGTAAATTTTGGAGTCGTAGCGGCGAGCAATCATTACGCAGGATTTGGCCCTTCGACTGCTAACGGGTTCAGAAAGACGATTGGACTCAAGGCGTCAGCCCGGGAAGGGATGAAAGTCGATCAATGACTTGCGAAAACCAGTTCATACATGATTAACGATAAGTCATAGCTAGATCTATGTCAGTGAGGTATGATGTGGGCTGTTGGGGATTTGCATTTATTCCTGTGTCGCTCAACGCAATGAGTTGCTCGACTCTCTAAAGAAGGCTCTGTATGACGCCGTTGCAGAAAATGTCCCGGAGATGCGAGTAGGGCTGGCCTTTTCCGGAGGGCTCGACAGCACGTTGCTTGCAAAGATATGCTCAGACCTTGGCAAGGAGATCCTACTGATAACGATTGGGTTTCCAGGCTCACATGATATCGAGTTTTCGAAGCGGATCGCAACCAAGCTCTGCCTGCCACAGAAGACAGTTGAAATTGATAGTACTGATTTTCATGACAAGCTCCAACGCATAAAGAAAACCACAAAGTGCAGCAACACCTCCCACATTGAAAATTGCATTGCATATCTCTATATCGCATCGGCCGCTGAGCGAGAAAATCTGCATCTAGTCCTGAGCGCAAACGGCTGCGATGAACTATTCTGCGGATATAATGGCTATCGCTTGGCTTACGCTGGTGGACCGAATGCGCTAAATCGACTCATGGAAGAAAAAATCGCAAACGAGCAGTTGCTGGTCGATGAGATTGCATCAGTAGCCAAGGAGTTCGGAGTCGTTGTCAGACAACCTTTTCTGGACCACAAGTTCATTGCTTTTGCAAAGACTATAACTTTTGAAGAGAAAATTACGGGGCCAGACGACTTGCAAAGAAAACACATCCTGCGAAAAGTAGCCCTCGAATTAGGAATCCCTGAGGAATCTGCGATGAAACCCAAAAAGGCACTTCAGTACGGGTCTCAAATACACAAGTATTTTCAGAAGGAGCGCAAGGAATCAGGACGGAATCTTGATTGACTTGAATTGGTTCACTATTCCGAGCCTAATGCTCTCGTGGTTTTTCTTGTGAAGCGATGACACAACAGCGACAAGCTGCATCTTATTTGGAAGCGGCATTGCAATAATTTCGGATCTTGAACCAAATGATGCACAGATGAAGTCGAGTGTTCCTAGCGACTCGGACCAGACAGAAGACATGTTTACAAGAAGTCCAGCCTGAACATGAAGGATGTGGAGTTTGGATGGATGCAATTCGATAAAGCCCTTCTGGGCTATGATTTTTAGTTTCTCCGAGACAACGGCGATATAGGAAATATCCTCGTATGTGTTGAATATTTCATCGATAGCCTGGTTAAGGCTGTCTTGCGACTCGCCTGACATTTGAGATATAACACTGCCCTCATCAACAAGACGCTTTGCAAGTCTCTCTAGAACACACACTCTTCAACCATGGAAGTCTTGTATAGATCATACTGCGACGCTGTCGCGCTTCAATAGTATGCTCTTGATTTCCTGGTCGTTGATCAGGGTTTCCAGCAACTTTTTCTGCTCCTCTGCAGGCACTCCATCTGCGGCATCAAGCGTATCGGCTACCTTTATCCTCCAAAAGTTGCTTAGTGCCATTTCGATTGTTGCTTGGGCGTCAAAGAGAACCTTTCCAAATGCCGTGAGGACGTAGCTGTTGTCTCTTCTCTTAATTAGGCCGCAGCGCGAAAGGCGGTATAGCCTTGAATAATACTGCTTCCTTGTAAGTGTCATCTTGCTTCTTAGAACGTCGCTTGTTGCTCCGTTGCTCGCCGCGATTATTTTGAAGAGCTCTAATGACGAATCGTCCGACAGGGCACTGAATACTTCAGCCATCTTCAACGCTTGCATTGTACAGAATGAGAGTGTTCAGCTCGGATGTTATTAATTAGCATGTATGCTTGCGTTACATACTTTTGAGGCACCCGGCGAAACTCTTCTATGCTGGCGGTTCTGATGTATTCAAGAACATCGACGGGCTGAGGTTGAACTCCTGTGTCATTACAGTCGCTATCATAGAAATGCCCAGCAAAATTATCCCATGCTTGAATCCAGTTCCAAAAGATCCGCTAGAGATCTTGCCGACCAGGAAGCCTGTCATCCATGACTGCGCAGCTATTCCGATTGCAAACATCTGATTGGAACTCAGTGGGCCTTGGTCTGTAGCGACAACTGGTGCTGGAGCAGCTCCTTCTGGCGCTTGAAAGATCCCCTCATTAACATCTTCAAATGTTTGTGCAATCATTAATGTAGTCAGGGACGTTAGGGCGGTAACCATGAATGCTATGAAGACATATGGCGTGAGCATGCTTCTTTTTTCCTGCTCGGTGTTGGACGCCGACTCGCTTGATTGTGCCAGGATCTCAAGTGAAGTAGTATAGCCGCCACCGCTGTCTATCGCTTCTATCAGAATCCTAAAGTGCATAAGCGCAGACCATGACTTGATAGATGATGCGAGGTTCGAGTAAATCTTGCGCAAAGGTACACCCCATTCAAGCTGGTTTGCAAATGTTTTGACCACCCTGTGGAATACTGGATCTCTGAGCCTCTCAGAGGCGTAAATGATACATTTTTCAGGCGACAAGCCCGCCTTTCTCGATTCGGCAACATCCCGTAGATAACTTGGCAGCTCATTTTCCATGCTCTTCTGATTCTTTTCTGCCTTTGTGGACTGGTAGGCAGGCCATGCTGAAGCAGCCATTAGAAATATTGGAAAAGCATAGACCGGATCGATAATACCGTTGAACGCGCCACCGGCAGTCAGCGCGACGAATGCAACGATTGCGACAAGCGAAAAAATGATTCCCTGCTTTAGCATCTTGCTTACTCCGACAAGAGTGGATGTCATTATCTTGTCGAGCGCATACAGGATGCCGATGGATATTCCTGGCAGCAGCACGAATACAAGCAAATATGAAAACGTGGGAGATGCCATTGAGGCAGGTAGGAGGTCGCCAGAAGAACCCGCAGTAGAAGACAACGCTACCACAACTACGTACATGCTAAGCGCAATAACCTGCATGATCATGTACGCGTCTACGAGGCCGCCTATCTTGGCCACCGACTGCCTTGCAACCGCTACTTCGAACTCAAAAATGGATTTCATCTT
>JAKEIF010000077.1 GCA_022545875.1 Nitrososphaera sp. | reverse complement strand
TTACCAGCCGCAGGACTAGCCATCATGATGAAAGGAGCTCAGTCAACAGAAGCATTTGCAAGGCGGGCAATTCAGTCCGTACTTGAGCCTTCGCCACGACAATTATTTGGCACATCTCTGGCAAGATACTTTTCGTCGTCAATCGATTCCAGCGACGGTCTTGCGATTTCATTGTACGAGCTTGCTCGCAGCAGCCGCGTTGACTTTACGATCGATAGCATTCCAGTCGCATCAGGAATAGAAAGCTTCGCTGAAGAGAATGGAATCGAATCAGACGAGCTTGTCTTCCATGGAGGTGAAGAGTACGAAATAGTAGCCACGATCCCAAAGTCAAGAATTTCCTTGGCTCAGGCTGCAGCAAGAAAGGCAGGGGTACGCCTGCACCTTATAGGCAACGTAAAGCCGGGATCCGGCAAGGTTCGGGTGGGCGGCAAGAGGCTCGAGAACCGGGGCTATACGCATTTCAGCCCGCGATAACGTTTTTAACCCTCTAAAGAGGCGATTGTAACTGCATGTCTGAAAACGCGGTAGCGAGCGAAGTTACCCAGATAAAGTGGGGCGTAGCTCACATATTTAGCAGTTATAATAATACCCTTGTTCACATCACTGACCTCAGCGGTAGTGAGACGATATCATTTAGTTCCGGCGGCAGGCACGTTACCGCCGACAGGTATGAATCATCACCATATGCGGCAATGAAGTCAGCCGTTGCGGCTGCGGATGTTGCAAAGACAAAGGGGATAAACGCTTTGCATATTCGTGTCAGGGCAGTTGGAGGAGTGGGTCCAAGAATCCCGGGTCCAGGAGCTCAGGCAGCAATCAGGGCTCTTGCAAGGGCGGGCTTTAGGATCGGAAGGATAGACGATGTCACCCCGATACCGCATGATACTACAAGAAAGCCTGGCGGACGACGCGGTCGCAGAGTGTAACCCTCTTCATTTTCTTTGGCTTTACACTGCTGCCGAGATTAGATCTCGCTGCAAGCGTCTATGCTGGCCCGGTGTATGGATAGCCATGTGCGGAATCGCAAGGTGGGCTTGCAGCCCATTACGCTTTCATTTCAGGGGCCATTTTGAGCTGGGCATTGCATCTCATCTCTTTGAGCCGGGCGCCAAGCCACGCTATTAGCCTGTCCTCTATTTTCTTGCCCTTCATGCCATCTATCTCGTACGCATTGAGGGCATAGATTTTTTCAGCGAACTGCCCCGACAGGAACATTTTTGCAAATGACCATCCTGCGCTCTGGACAGGCTCGTCCAGCGCAAAGGCGTTTTCAAGCTGGCACTTTTCCTGTAATCTCATAAGCAACTCGCGGGCGATTTTGGCGTCAGGCTCAAAATCTATCGTCTGAAAATCAATTATGAACGTTCCCAGTATCAAGTCAATCGTCCTGCTGCCGGAACTTTTCGGAAAGCGGGATGAACTTGCCGTCGTCTTCCACCGTTATTGTAGTGTCGACGCGTATCCGCAGACCAATTGACCGAAAAAGAGACAAGAGCTCGCCACCGGAGATCCTCTCGGTCAGTTCGCCGGTTGTTATTAGCTGTGCTATCTTGGCGACGATGGCTTCCGTCTGAGCGGGATACTGCTCGTAGGCAAGGCGGATGACCTCGTCGCCCCTGTCATGCACGAAACCATTAACAATATCCCGGGACGAAGGCTGCTTCTTCTGTTGCTGGGCAGTGCTTGCGGCCAAGGCCTTTTCCATCGCGGCAGCCTTTTCCCGCATTTCCTTGAGCTTCCTTGCCTTGATTAGTTCAATGTCTGGATCTTCAGAACTCATCCCTTGATCACCCCTATTGGCACCAGCCTGACGACCTTGGTCGCAATTCCAAGAGAATGCGAAACGTTGGCGACTGCATCTACATCCTTGTACGCTTCGGGCGTCTCCTCGACGACGCCTTCCCGAGTAAGGGCCTTGACGTATATGCCCTTTGATTCCAGGCCGCTTCTCACTCCCTCCGCAGTATAACTGCGCTTCGCTGCAGACCGGGACATCGTCCTGCCTGCCCCGTGCGCTGTCGAGCCGAAACTAAGGTCAAGCGACTTGCTGTTGCCCAAAAGTATCCAGCTGGCCGTGCCCATCGACCCGGGTATTATCACGGGTTGCCCAATCCCGCGGTACCTAGCCGGAACTTGCTCCATCCCTGCCGGAAATGCCCGCGTTGCACCCTTTCTATGCACGACAACCTCGCGGGTCCCTTCTCCGTCAATCTTGTGCCTTTCAACTTTTGCAATATTATGTGCAACGTCGTAAACTAGGCCCATATCGAGGCCGCCTTCCTGCGCGCCAAAAACGCGCTCAAATGTCTTGCGCGTCCAGTGGGTTATCATTTGCCTGTTTGCCCATGCAAAGTTTAGAGCGGAATACATGGCCTTTCTGTATTCTTCGCCTTCCTTGGAATTATTTGGAACACAAGCCAGCTCCCTGTCGGCAAGCGTCATACCGTATTTTTTCAGTGCACCCTCTGAAACACGCAGGTAATCGGTGCATATCTGGTGGCCAAAGCCACGAGAGCCGCAGTGTATCAGCACCGTCAGCTGGCCCGGCTGGTCAATCCCCATCGCCTTTGCGGCGCGCTCGTCAAAGATCTTGTCCACTTTTTGCACTTCAAGAAAGTGGTTGCCCGACCCAAGGCTCCCTAGCTGGGATGCGCCTCGTTTTCTTGCTGTATCGGAAACGCTAGTCGGATCCGCCCCTTTCATGCTCCCTCCTTCTTCGCAAACTTCGGCGTCCTGATCGTTTCCATAGCCCCGCTCCACGGCCCAGCGCGCGCCCTCGACTAGCAATTCGTCTAGCTCTGACCGCGAAAGTTTGATCGATCCCTCGCTGCCCACGCCGGATGGAATTGAACGGAAAAGGTCGTTTACAAGGTCCTTCAACTTTGGCCTCAGGTCACTTTCGGTGAGGTTGGTGCGTACAAGCC
>JAKEIF010000076.1 GCA_022545875.1 Nitrososphaera sp. | reverse complement strand
GTTTCGAAAGGTAGCCGATCCCGTTATTACCATGCAGCTTCTCCTTTTGCGCGACCCGGAGGACAGCCTCGTCTGACGGGAGCCAGCCTTCCGCACCAGCAGCCCCGTTGCCCACAATCATCTTCCAGTATGCCTTGCCGCGGTGCTGGAGCATCCTCATGG
Source organism: Nitrososphaera sp. (assembly GCA_022545875.1). GTDB lineage: Archaea > Thermoproteota > Nitrososphaeria > Nitrososphaerales > Nitrososphaeraceae > Nitrososphaera. The sequence goes on along the minus strand of JAKEIF010000076.1, from coordinate 7,427 downwards.
AATGCGTGAGATAGTAAATTACATTGTTCTTGGCGCCGGCGGTGTGGCTATAGATGGCTACAATACCTGCCAACTTACCTCACTTCTTGTCCACCCGGGTTGGGATAAAAATCTTGTCAGCTAGGTAGGCGGAGCTACGCGGTTTCGGGCTTCATACGCGGAAATCTCTTTTCCGAGCTTCAGCGTCAGTCCAATACTGTCAAGGCCTTCCAGCAGCACTTTTTTGCGGAACTCGTCTATTTCAAACGAAGCCTTCAGGTTGCCTGCTACGACCGTCTGGTTGGGCAGATCGAGCGAAATGTCCTGGTCATGGTTTTCGAACAAATAGTCCACCTGCTCCGCTGCAAGCCTGACTGCCAATATTCCGTTCTTTGAGCAGTTGTTGTAAAAAATGTCGGCAAACGAGGGCGCTATCACTGCTCGAAAGCCATAGTCAAGGATTGCCCAGGCAGCATGCTCCCTTGAGCTTCCGCTGCCAAAGTTGTCCCGGGCAAGGAGTATTTGTCTGCCGGCATACTTTGGGTCGTTTAGCACAAAATCGGATCGCGGTCGGCCCTCAGAGTCAAAGCGCCAGTCATAGAAAAGATACTTGCCATAGCCGGTCTTGCTGGTGAGCTTTAGAAATTGCTTTGGTACGATTTGGTCCGTGTCCACGTTGACCCTGTCAAGTGGGACTGGCTTGCTTTTTAGAATGGTAAAGGGCTGCAGCTAGAGCCACTCCCTGACGTCTACGAACCGACCTTCAATGGCAGCAGCTGCGGCCATTACGGGGCTTACTAGGTGAGTTCTTCCGCCAGAACCCTGCCGGCCCTCAAAATTACGATTGGATGTGCTGGCGCAGCGTTCCCCCGGAGACAGAATGTCGGGATTCATTCCGAGACACATGCTGCAACCAGATTCCCGCCACTCAAATCCTGCCTCACGAAAAATCCTGTCGAGACCAAGCCGCTCTGCTTCTAATTTTACCTGTTGCGAGCCGGGCACCACCATTGCACGGACACTGGGAGACACTTTTCTGCCCTTGACTACAATTGATGCTTCGGCAAGATCCTCAAGCCTTGAATTCGTGCATGAGCCAATGAAAACTCTGTCCACCTTGATGTCGGTTATAGGGGTGCCCGGATCGAGTGCCATGTATTCTAGCGCACGTATGGCGGCCTTTCTCTCATTTTCATTCCCTGCGGAGTATTCTGTGGGATCCGGTACGTTTTCGGTTACATCGGCAACCATCCCAGGGTTTGTCCCCCAGCTTACCTGAGGAGGCAGCGAGCTGACATTAAATTCAACAGACTTGTCGAATTTTGCGTTGGGATCAGACGCTAGGCTCTCCCAATACTCCGAAGCTTTCTCGAAATGCTCCCCCTTTGGCGCATAACGCCGGCCCCTTACAAAGTCAATCGTTGTCGTGTCAGGTGCTATGAGGCCTGCCCTTGCACCGGCTTCTATCGACATGTTGCATATAGTCATCCTGTTTTCCATAGAAAGATCAGAGATAGCGTCTCCTCGGTATTCGAGAACGTGGCCCGTGCCCCCAGCAGTTCCTATTTTGCGTATGACATAGAGCATCATGTCCTTTGCGGTGACGGCGTGCGGGTTTTTCCTCTTGCCGGTCAAAGTTACGGCAAACGTTTTTGGTCTATCCAGCCAAAGGCACTGCGTCGCAAGAACGTGTTCCACTTCGCTTGTGCCAATGCCAAGTGCAAAGGCGCCAAATGCACCGTGAGTGGAAGTGTGGCTGTCGCCGCAAACAATTGTGGTGCCGGGTAGGGTCAGCCCGAGCTCCGGGCCAATAACGTGGACTATCCCTTGGTCAGGGCTTTTCATGTCAAACAAAGTGATTCCAAACTCGCTGCAGTTTTTAGCCAGAGTTTGAATTTGGACTGCAGATGTCTGGTCGACGATCGGAAGCGACCTGTTGCTGGTCGGCACGTTGTGGTCCATCGTCGCATAGGTGAGATCAGGCCTCCTGACCTTTCTCCTTTTTTCCCTCAAACCGTCAAAAGCCTGAGGGGATGTAACTTCGTGAACCAGGTGCCGGTCAATGTAAAGAAGCGAAGGCCCGCCTGGTTCCTGATAGACAATGTGTTCGTTCCAGATTTTTTCAAAGATTGTGGCAGGAGGCAAATTCTGTAGATGAAAAAATAGGCCAAAGGGTGATATAAAATAAACAGGAGGTAGGAAGTTTGGTTCTGTTAACTTCTCGGCCATATCTTCGAAGTCAACTTCTGCCCATCGACTGAGAGGAGTAGCGTCAGACTCACGTTCCCCTTCATCGCTTCACTTGAGCAGCTTTTTGAACGCTGGAACACATCAGCGCCCTTCGCCGCTATTACGGCTTGAGCTTGACTATTGCCTAGGGGCTTTACGCATTGTCATTTGCGACCTGTTGCCCGCCCACATCAGACCACTCGGACTCTGCTTCACTTGCTTCCTCGTCCTTCCGCAGTCCTCATCGACTGATAGCTTATGTCAACTTAAGGTCAGAGGTTCCTAAAATAGTTAAACACCCGACCGGAAGTTTTAAATCAGGTAATGCCGGACTGAAATTCGGTATATGCACCCTCAGGACAACCGATACCCAGAGTATATCGCTGATCAGATAAAGAAAGGCACAACTACCTGTGCCCTGACTTGCAAGGACGGAGTTGTACTTGCAGCTGATACTCGCGCAAGCGCTGGCCTATTTATCGCGGACAGGCATGTTATGAAGATCCAGCGCGTCGACAGGCACTTGGCAATGACTATTGCCGGGGGCGTTGCGGATGCGCAGAACCTGGTCGACACCATGAGGTACAATGCCAACATTTACCGACTGCAAAACAAGGAGCTCATGCCGGTAAAGAGCGCGTCAAGGCTGTGTTCGAACATACTTTTTAACCAGAGGTATTTTCCGTATTACGTCCAGATCATAATGGCAGGATACACCAAGGACGAAGGTAGCCAGATCAACAACATTGATCTCTTTGGATCGCTAACAACTGAGAAGTTCATCTCTACCGGAAGCGGCTCGCCTGTGGCCTATGGTTACCTAGAATCAGAATACAAACCGAACTTGAGCGTAGACGAAGCATACAAGACCGCAATGCATGCGATTGCAGCGGCGATAAGAAGAAACGCCGGCACAGGAGACAGCATCAATGTAGTCATTATTGACGAGGATGGTTACAGGGAACTATCAAAGGAACAGAAGGCAGAAGTCGGCGTAGTCTACTAGCACATTTGGCCTTCCCATTATTTCATACCCATTTCTGACTTGTATGGATTCCCCGATGCCACTAGGTTGTCGCGGTAATCTCCTTCATGAAAAGGCTGCTGTCCATCTTTGAAAATTCAGCTAGGTCGATTTTAGCGCCGGGAGACATTATATCTCGGACACGCTTGCCAGATTCTGGCACATCCCACCAGTTCTCGCCGTAGTGATTCCGAAGATGCAAGTCGAGTTCCGTTGCCCGGACGGCGGCCAGCATGTAACTTGGGACATACATGATAGCGTCTGGCAGTATGTGGTGAAGCATCCAATATTCTCCTGGAAGCTCAAATCCCGTGTACTCTTTTATCAGCTTGGCATAAAGGTCGCTAGCTTTTTCCATGGAAAGTCGTCTGCGCCAGAACTCTGCTTTCATGAGCGAATTTGCGGCATAGAAAGTGACAAAGAAAAGCTCTATGAAGTTGTTGCGCTGTTCTAGATCCTCGAGTAGGCCCTTATCCTTTATCCCGATGGATGAGAGGTAGCGGCTGTTCTTTGTCAGGCGCTCCAGGAATATCGAGAATATCTCTGCTATTCCCATTGAAAACCCATAGCGGTTCCAGTACTCCAGACTAGGATCTATAGAGGCTGCATGGGCGGCATGTCCCATTTCATGATAGCAGCCCTGCAAGTCAAAATATGGGCTTTCGCTCTTGTACAGCACACGGATGTCCGTCGGCACTTTGACGAAAAAGCATATGGGTGAAGGGTATTTTTCTTTGCGGTTCTCTGTATCGATCTGTATGGGCGCCAAGTTAAATTGCAGTGCTTTCAGCGTGCGACGGACCTGTGCCGGAGGATCGACCTTTGCAAAGTCAGTTCCAAAGTCGGAATAGACCTTATTGCGGAAAAAGTAAAAGTCATCATAATAGTCAGCTTCCCTCCCAAGCAATTTCTTTGATATCGTCTCAAGAGATTCCCTGAACGGCTTTTTTGCCTGCTGGCCCAAGGATTTGACGAACTTAATCATCTCAGAGTATGACACTCTTTCATTTTCCAGGTAGCCTTCAAGCGGATCGATTTGCTTACTGGAGTACTTGCCATAAGCGAGTCCCATCGAGTCAAAGCGCTTTTTGATTACAGGCGAAATGTACTTTGTCTTGGAAATAAACTCGTCAAAGACCTGTTTTCGTTTAGAATCGTCCTTTTGCAGGTTGTTGAACTGCCGCCAAGTGCTCCAGTTCACGTGCGAGCTCCCAAACCTGTGCTTTGTCGATACGATCTTTTGGTTGCGCAAGTTGAAGAGCTTTAACTCGAGTTCCTTGGTGGACGAGTCGGCTATGTTTTCTAGCGCAGTGAGGTAAAGTTCTCGTGGCTCGTCGAATGTTTCTAGGAACAGCCTTGCGTTTTGGTTTTTGATCTCTGCAAGGTTTTTAATGGTGCTTTCGCTGTGCCTCAATCCCGCGTACTGCTTGTATCTCTCATCAGAGTCTGCAACGTAGATGCTCTCGTCGATTTCACACCACTGCTCCAGATTCATGAAATTTTGGTTGCAGTGCATCCAATTTTAAGTTTGACCGCGAAATGAATTTGATATTTAAGACTTTGTCCAAACGTTTGGATCAAGCGTTATATCGACTCCAGACCAATCTTACCTGTGTCTAACACCTATTACCCAGCCATCGCACGGCGCCGTTCTAGGCGAGACTTTCTGAAATTAATGGCTGCGGCAGGCACCGTCATGACGTTTACTCCATTTGTTGACTGGGGCAAGTTTCTCCCTAACAACCGTACCAGCGTTTCTGAAAGGACAAAAATAGAGATCAGGGGAGGAGAGGCTGCCAATGTCCATACTTTTCCAGCAAACAGCTCTGAAGTGGTGATATATCCAAAGTCAGACGATCCCGTGCTGAACAAGGAAGCCTTCAGGACATGGCAGCTGATTCGGTTACCTAATGAGATGGGTGGTGGAATCAATAGCGTTTCGTCCTTTAGACTTTACAGTATGGTGTGCCTGCATCTATGGTGTCTCTGGACTTATTTCCCGCGCGGGCCTGACAAGAATGATCCTTCAAAGATCGTTGGGGGCTCGGGCGCCTGTCCATGCCATGGCAGCATGTACGACCCGCTTACCGGCATTGCTTACCAGGGACCTGCGTCGCTCCAAGGTCCGCCTTCGAATGCGCTCCCAAGGCTAGACCTTGAGGCAGATACAGAAGGCGACCTCTGGATATTGCCACCAACGTGGGATCTTACCAAGAACGGCATTGTAGGGTACGGCAGGTATGTTGCCTAGACTCCCAAGGCTTTTTATTCCTAGCAGGCGCATGTTGTACCATTGCTCCGAGCAGGAGGTTACCTCCTAGAATGAGCATGAAAAACCTCAGCCTAGCAGTGTTGCTTTTTACCGCCCTTACACTCACGCATGCAGCATTCATTGACTACCGCTCAGGTGCAGCGGAGACCCAGCCCCAGTACAGGACAATGCAGGATGCAAAAATGGCGGCAAATCAGATGATCTTCCTTCAGGCGAGAAAGCTAGCGGGTGCAGAAATTGCTTTTGATATACGCAGCCCAGCTCGTGGCATCTGGAGAGGGGTCATAAGATCAAAGTGGACAGAAAGCGGGCTATGTTGCGGCGTGTTTGAACTTTTGGTAAAGATGAAAGGTGGTGAGACCAGAACCATGCTGCTCAGGTCACTCAGAGAGCCCAAGAATAAACTTCAGCTATCGCACGAGCTTGGAATAGACTGGAAGGCTATAGATGCCCACATTGCCAAAATGCTTCAATTCTCTCTTGTCCAGGAGGTTGCCACTGTGGGGACGTGCAAAGTCTATTCAATTACGCAAAAAGGCAGGCTGGCCCTGGAACTGATCAGCGTTGAACAAATTAGAAGATCTGGTTGCTTTGGATCAGAGGGTACTGCTCTAGGGTCATAAATTCATCAGCTTATGTTATAGTAATCCTTGCGTTGACGTTGCTGCAGATGCCAGGTCTTTATTCCCTGTAGAAAGCTTTACTAGCGCAGCACGCCTATCATTGATATTGGCAAGGCCACTTGGAATTCTAGATATCCTCATCATCGCAGCGCTAATCATAATCGCAGCAGTCGTGATCTATTTTCTCTGGCCGTTAATCGTTATTGTCATCATAATCGGCATAGGATACTACATCTACAAATGGTATAGAAGAAAGACCTAAAAAGGAAAAAGAGGGCGCTTAGGCGCCAGCCATGTTGTTGCGGAGCTCAACGCTTTTGTGGTCGTCGGAAGCCTGAGCTGATGCCCTGTGCATTTCAGAAAGGGCGCATCCCATTTCTGCTTCAGGCTTGCCCCTTCTCATGAGTCCTCTGTAAAGGCCCGCTTCAAGAGTCTGGCCATGTGCCTTTTCCCACTCTTCGACTGGGATGCTGTATTTCTTTTGAATCCTGTCGCGGTACCATTCTGGGATTACGTTGAATGCGCAGAATGGAATGATTCTGAGGTCTGGAGTCAGGTAGTGGATGTCGCATCTCTGAAGCCTTTCGAGGTCTTCGTTGTATTTGTCTTGGAAGTGCATCATGCCAAGGAAAAGCGACCTTACGTGCCATGAGCCTACCGAGTCAAAGTTGCGCTTTAGCAGTATGCTCGAGAACATCTTGGCAAGGTCCAGCCCGTGTGGTTGTTTGTCCTTGTCAACAAACTGCTTCAGCTTGCGAACAACTTCCAGCATTGCCCAGTATCTGTTGGCGCCCGACTTTATTTCGTCTGCTTTTTCTTCAAAGTATTCAAGAACGCCCTTGATATCAACAAACGAAGTCAGCGGTGTCAGTTTCTTGGTCTGTGTATCTTCAAAGACATATGTGCCGGCGCCACATGCAAAGTGAATTGAAAGTTCGTACTTTGGCTTTTTGCTGAATGCTTCAATGATGTTAGTCATTGGCATGCATGATGGAACTGGGAACCAGCCGTCCTTTGAAATCTCGCCGTTTGTCTGCTCTTCGATTCTTTCGATGCAGTCAGGTATTGTGATTCTGTACTTTTCACGCTCTTTCTTGGTCATTCTTCCCGTAAGCGAAACTGGCTGGAAGTTGACGGCGTGGACAACGTCCAAGTTCTTTTGTGCGAATCTGATGATGCCGCCCAGTTCGTGGTCGTTGATTGACTTGATTACTGTCGGGACAAATACGACTGTCATTCCGCACTTTCTTGCAGATTCCAGTGTGTATGGTACCTCCCAGTGGTTCTTCGGGTTGGTTCT
>JAKEIF010000075.1 GCA_022545875.1 Nitrososphaera sp. | reverse complement strand
TTTCAGACTATTGGGAACGGGGGGATTCTAAAGTTGCTGGATAAATCAAACGATCGGTCGGCACATTTTCGCTCAATAATCGCGTATCATGACGGCAGTGTGGTCTCCATCTTTGAAGGTCTGGTTTCGGGGAGAATTGCCGACACTGTTTCCGATGGGGGATGGGGGTATGATCCAATCTTTATCCCCGAAGGCTCTGCGCTTACCTTTGGACAGTTGAAAGAAGAGAAAAGCAGGTTTTCGCACAGGCGAAAAGGGCTGGAAGTCTTTGCCCAGTGGCTGCTTTCGCAGTAGCCAAAAGCAAAATAAATTTCAAATCAAAAGTAAAAGAATATTATGGAAATGTGTCGAAGTCGGCTAAAGAGGGTTTTGTCAAAGGAGCGTGTCGGACGGACGTGAGAAGGAATCGTTTTGAACTGAGCGTGATTGGAGTGCCGACCAACTCCTCCGGGAGAAGCGGCGGCGTGAAAAGGGAACCAACCGCGCTCCGAAATGCGGGGCTACTTAGCGCGCTAGGCCAGGTTTGCCATCTGCAAGACAAATGTGATGTATCAATACGCTGGCCAACTACTAAGCGCGACTCAGCCAGCGGGATCATTGCTTATACTTCTCTTGCGTCAATGATTCGAGGCGTCCGAGCACATGTGGCTCGCGTTCTTGGCGCCGGCAGGTTTCCGCTTGTCATAGGAGGGGACTGCCCTGTTCTACTTGGCTGTTTGGCCGCATCAGTTGAGAGATATCCTACAGGACTGGTCTTTGTCGACGGACATGAGGATGCCTACCCTCCACACAAGTCGCCGACGGGCGAGGCCGCGGACATGGAACTTGGGCTCGCCCTTAGCCACGAGCTTCCGGAGCTAATCCGTAAAGCCGTTGGCTCGGTACCTTTGCTTGACTCTTCGCAAATCTGCATGCTTGGTCCACGCGACAAAAAGACATTGGAGGAAACCGAAATTCAATCGCTTGACGACGGAACGATTGTGTTCCATGACGATGAATCTTTGCGCAAGGCGGACATTGAAGTTCTGGCAGGAAGAGCTGCCCGGCGACTAGCCAGACGAGTCGGCAGACTGTGGCTCCACGTGGATCTGGATGTGCTCTCTACGCGGTCCCTCCCTGCCGTGGACTATCGGCAGCCAGGAGGTTTGAGTTGGAAGCAGCTGGAAGTACTAACAAGTTCTATCATTTCAACAGGAAATGTCGTGGGAATGGATTTGACAATATACAATCCTGATCTGGATCCAAAAGGGCGCTATGCCCGGCGCATCGTTCGGTACTTGCAGACCGCATTGCCGTCTGCAGATTGACTCTGTCGCGTTACATCTCATCAGCTGTTCAACCTGATGGCTTGTAATCGTCCGCTCTGTTCTTGATTACATATTACATACAAACCTGTTGGAAGAGAATAGCCGTCTCAAAATGGCGATTCTAGAATTTCATCAACTTGGTGCGAGACAGCACAGCCACTGCGCCCACAATTCCTGCCAGCGCGCCAATTAGCGGCAAGGGAAATTCTGGAACACTGGCATCAGACGAAAGCGATGCAATTCCCCATGACCTTGGAGAAGCGACTCTGAGATACTCGGCGGATTTGTAATCGGGCCATGAATAATAGTACGTATAGTTATTTGTCTGTCCTCTAGTATCGAACGAAACGTAAAATCCATACTGTGTCTTGTCAGAGCCGAGATAGTCAAGTGGAATCTTGAACTCATAAGTCATGTGTGGCTTTGAAGAATACAGCGGGCTGATAGAATCAGATAGGCCTCTTTGTCCCACCACGAACTGATCAAGAGGGGCCTGCTGCATCAAAGTTGTGCGCCCATCACCGTGATATTCCCTGAAGCTACTTCCGACGACAAAGCAATAATCATCCATGCCCAAGGACGGGCCTCCATCTGCCTGGGTATCAAAGCAGATTGCACCATGTCCGTCAACGACGTAATCGTCAGGCATCTCAAGCATAACATAGACAAAACTGGCATCATGTATTCCCCTTATTACCAGCCGGCTGCCGTCAGTATAGTTAACGACAGTTTCGCTCGCACCGCTCCATTCGGCATTGCTTGTCCATGCGCCGTCTATTTCCGGATCAATGCCTTCGATAAGCGGAATCCCTAAAATCGGCTGCTGGGCATAAGCATGCCCTGGTAGACCTGCTAGCACGGCCAGCGAAAATGAAACAAGCGCGGCGGCGATTCCCTTGAGCATTCGCGTTGATTCCGTACAGCTTGCGGTGACTATATAACGACTAGTATGACATGCCCAAAGCCATACTGAAAAAGCCCCCCTCGGTTTTATGGCACAGTCGCTGGCGCGCCTGCCTCAAGATACTCCTTTATCCACCTGTCTGTGTGCCTTACCTGGTTCTGGAGGACAACAATCCTCGAAATTTCGCTTTCGTCCATTACGGCAAAAGAAGGCATCTTGCTGCAGAGCTGCCTTGAAAATTCCCTTACTTCGTCCATTTCAAGCATGTCGTCATGTTCCAGGCGCTGGGTTGACATGCCTATGTGCATGTAGGATTTGAGCTCGATAAAGTGCGGATCGCCCTGCTCCATCATTTGAGCGAATTCCCTGACAAAATCGGTACTGTCGTTGTAGCCCCTTATCAGGGTCATCCTCAACACGGTCCTGGTGTCCGCGGTTGCGAGAAATCTCAGGCTATCCCACCACCTTTCCCACGCGTCCCTGTGTCGCGGGCGGTTTATCCGGTGAAACATGCTCTTGTTAGAGGCGTTTGTTGAAAGATAGATCTGGGTCGGCAGCGCGCCTTCCGATTGCAGCCTCCTGAGCATGTCCGGTTCTTGGCCGTTTGTCACCAGGAAAACAGACTTTGTTGCCTTGAGCGACTTTAGATACTTTATCAGCTTTGGCAGCTTGGGGTACATCGTTGGCTCACCGGAAAGCGAAATAGCATAGTGCGCGGGCAGGAGTGATTCGTCTAGCTTTTTTCTTTCATTCTTTGCATGGCCGTAGAACCCGTTTATGAGCTTCTTGCGCTCAGCCAAGAGCTGCTCGACAATTACGTCAGGCTCGTCCACAAGCTCTTCTGGCATCTGCAACGTGTCGTAGAATTCTGTCGGTCGCCAACAGTAGATGCACCTGTTTTCGCAGTTCATTGCAGTCGGCGTCATTTCCATGCACCTATGCGTCGATATCCCATAGAACTTGTGCTTATAGCAGTTGCCTTCATTCGCAAACGACTTTTTCGTCCAGTGACAAAGCTCGACCGCAGAATGGTTATACACTCCGTACTTTGCCTTCTTTAGCTTTGAACGTACCTGCGGAGTAATCTGGATCAGGTTGTCGTCCATGGTATGCGATACGTGCTCGTCAGAGCAACTCATTTTCCATTCTCGGGTGTGCCAAGATCAGATTTAAATTTTGCACCGCTTTCACACAACGACGTATGGCGGCAGTCGACACTGAAAGGATAATGCGGGTGGGGCTCGAGCTTGCCAAATGGAAAAAGATGCCGGCAGACAGCGCGGTCCATGTCAAGGGAAAAAATATCCGAAAGGTCATGATTGCTATTGACGTAGGCACTGCCGAGCTCATGATGGCCCGAGATCTCGGCTGCGACGCCGTTATCGCGCACCACCCAATCGGTATTGCGTCCGTCAACTTTTACAAGGTATTTGACAGGCATGTCGATTACATGGTTGAGCATGGCGTGCCGCAAGGAACTGCTCGCAGGGCCGTGGCAAAGCTGAAGGAGCGGGTAGAGACGCGGACTCATGCCGACATCTATAGCGATGTCGTGGGCGCGGCAATGGCCATAAAGATGCCGCTTGTGAACATTCACCAGCCTTGCGACGAGTACATGCGACAGGTAATTCTCCAGGCCATCAATAAAGGCAAAACGAAATTTGTTTCGGACATCATCGATTCGATCAGCAAGATTCCTGAATTCCGAAACTCAGCGACAAAGGTCCGCGTTAGATTTGGCAGCGATAAAAGCAAGGCAGGGCATTGGGCGCTGGTAATTGCGGCAGGAACTAATGGAGGGTATCCAATAGCCAAGGCCTACTTTGAGCACGGAGTCTCTACCGTAATCTATCTGCACGTAGATTATGGAGATCTGACAAAGTTGAGAGAGGCGAAAGTTGATGGCAATTTGGTTGTCCTTGGCCATCTGGCAGGCGATTCCATCGGACTGAATGGGCTCGCCGACAGGCTTGAGGAGATGGGGGTTGAAACGATTAGAATAGGCATCCTGCCGGCGGTTTAATCAAAAGATCTTGCGCTGTAACATGGAATTCAAATCTGTAAATAGAATCATGACCATTCTCACTGTATGATGTCCACTAGCCGAAAGGTAGCCAATAAAAAAGATATCAAAGAAGGCGGCTTGCTCAGAGTCGAACTCGACGGAAAGCCGATTGTCTTGGCCATGGTCGAGGGTACTGTCTACGCGATGGACGCCACGTGCAGCCATCAGGGCGGTCCCCTCGACGAAGGGAACCTCGAAGGTCACAACCTGACCTGTCCTTGGCATTATGCAGTATTTGACGTGCGCAGCGGCCGGGTTTCAGACAAGACTGTCTGGGCGACGAGTCTCGATTCTTACCCCGTGCACCTTGATGAAGCCACCGGCGACATTTCGTTAAGCCTCAAGCCCGATCAACGACAGGCCCAACGCGTCGAAGAGCCTTTACAGCAAAAAAGATCGGAAGGTGGGAAACAAGAACCCGCTGCCGCGGCAGAGAAAGAAAGGAAATTCTACGAAGAGGAAGAACGCAAAGCTTCTGACAAACTCTCGCTCAAATTGCTTGCGAAGGAAAAATTGCAGGGATCTGATGTCATGACATTCAAGTTGTCGCGCAGCGGCTTGGATTACGTTGCGGGCCAATTCGCATACTTTAGGCTTGAAGGAGTATCCGGTGATCCAAAGGGACCAATCCGGCACTTTTCAATAGCTTCTTCGCCGACAGAACAAGATCATATCCTGGTAAGCACGAGGATAAGGGACACCCCGTACAAACAAAAGCTGGCATCACTTGCAGACGGCTCTAACATTCCGGCGTGGGGTCCACAGGGAGAATTTACTTTGCAAGAGGATAGGCCCGCAGTCTTTCTCTCGGGAGGTATTGGGGTCACTCCATTTAGGAGCATGGCAAAATATGCAACAGATAAGGCTCTGCCGACCCAGATAACGATGTTTGACTCCAATCGGAACAGGGAAAACATTCTTTACAAAGTCGAGTTGGACAAGTGGGCCAAAGAAAATCGGAACCTAAGGGTCATCTATACAATTACGGATGAGAATGAGCAGTCTTGGGAGGGCGAACGCGGCAGGATTGACAGGAACATGCTTACTAGGCATGTGGCGGAAAAACAACTCTCAGATTCGATATTCTACGTATGTGGGCCCCCCGGTATGCTAAAGGCAATGCAGGACATCCTGAAAGAATTGCAGATACCAAAAGAAAGGATCAAAGTCGAAGAGTTCACGGGTTATTAGCATGGAAATAGGGTACTGGGCGGCGCAGGAGCAATATTCGCTGCGCAAGCTGCTAGAGTTTGTTATCGAAGCCGAAAATGGCGGCTTTACTTCAACTATGACAAGTGACCATTTCCACCCCTGGTGGCATGACGGCGCCTTTGGAAACTTTACATGGATATGGATGGCAGCTGCCGCAGAGCGTACAAAAAATATGCGCTTTATCACCGGTGTAACTGCGCCAATCTACAGGTATCATCCCGCCATCATTGCTCAAGCGTTTGCCTCCCTTGATGTCCTGTACCCCGGCCGAATAAGTCTAGGCCTGGGCAGCGGAGAGGCGATGAACGAAGCTCCGCTTGGATTCGATTGGCCTAGGGCAAAGGCTCGTCTCAAGAGAACCCAAGAATCTATTCGAATTATCAGAAAACTCTGGGGACAAGAAAAGGATCAGGATGACGACTTTGTAAGTTTCAATGGAGAGTATTTCTTGCTGCGCGATGCCAAGCTCTACACTCGGCCATCAAGTCGGATCCCCCTATACATGGCAGCTACAGGTCAGCAGTCCGTCAAAGCTGCGGCGAAATTTGCTGACGGGCTAATAACCTATCTCGATCCAGAAAAAGCCGGAAAGGTCCTAGAAAGATTCGACCAAACCTTGGAGAAATCTGGTCTAGGCATAAAGCCAAAAATTGCCGAGTACAAGGTGTCTTTTTCTGCTGACTATGAAAAGGCGCTAAAGTCGACCTACTTTTGGCGAGCGACTCTGCTAAAGAACATATTTGATTCCGACATTAGCGACCCAAGAAAGCTGCAAGAGAAGGCTCTCAAAGAGGTTCCGGACAAGGAGCTGGAAAAATCCATTGACATCATAACGTCCATCGAAGATTCCATCTCTTCTATCGAGGAATACTTCAAGGCCGGCTTTACTACCGTCTATGTCCACAGCACAAGCCCGGATGAACTGCAATTTTTAAGGGAATTCTGCAAAAAGGTCCACCCATACTTCAAGAAGGACATCAAAGCAGCTAGGAAAAGGGCCGTTAGCGAAGCCTCCTAGTAACACATTCGAATTTGGCTGAAAGCGTGTCTAGCCGGACTTTGTCAGGATATCCGTAAGGGCTATTCTGATCGCCGAAATTCCAGTCCTGAAAGGAAAAGCGCCCTTTCCTTCGAGTGAGACTGGGTGCACCCACTCGTAAAACGCCGCCAGGTTCTCGCTGCCCGCCTTGGACACAAGCATGGAGAGCAGCGAGTAACACTCATCGACTCTATCAAATCTGCTTCTTGCGACCATTTCCATGCCCGTAGTCCAAGGCCAGAAGGTGTGGTTGTGATACTGATTTGGATCAAGGACCCAAGGGCCGGTGTGTCTTAGCTCGGCTTCTGTTACCAACGGAATATTGTTGTTTTTCCACATCCTGTCCTTGATGGCATCAAGGGTGCTATTCGCACGGACTTTAAGCTCCGGCTCTTCCTTTTCCTGTTCAAGTTGATGGCTAGGCTTTACCTCGGATCGAGCACTTAGACTGTCCCTCAGTGTGTTTTCAGTCACTGCAGTCAGGTAAAGCGAAACATCCTGGGTCAGGGTCTTGTAGGCTTCGCCAATGTGATGGCCTTCTAGCCTATCCAGGTATGTGCCTTCTTCTTCAAGCCACAGGTGCCGCTCTACTCCTTGTATCGTTTTCTTTGCCATCCCGACTAGGCGATCCGTTTCGTTAGTCGATTTGAGCTCTGTTAGTAAAGATGATAGGTTGCTTAGCGCAAGCAGCCAGCATGCTTGGCTGTAGACTACTTTGCCGGCACGGAGTATCGTATCCATCCAATCCTCATTGTGACCTTGCTCGAGCAGGCCATCGCCGTCGATATCGCGGCTTGCAAGATAATCCACTGCCTGCAACATTCTTGGAACAACATAATCTATGACGGTTGAAGGATTGGACACCACTGATGACACTTTCAATATTCGCGTCCCACTGGCATCCGAAGACGAAAAGGTCGATGCTGAAAGAATGCCGGATTTGATGTACGCGTCAAGTATCCACGATGTCGCAGATATCATCAAAGCAGTTGAATCGATATCAGGATTCTGTCCATAGACTTCGGAGAAGCCATGAAATATCGTTGTTGGTAGTGCACCGCTGAAATCTTTCTGAAGCTTCGCAGAAGCGATGTGCGAAAGGTACTTCGTCTCGGGAGACCCTCTGCCGTAGATTATCCTTTCTCCCGCCCCCGCTATCTGGTGCGACCATATGAAAAGGATTTCCTGCATGACATCTTCGAACCTGCCCGAGAGGAACCAGTCCCTCAGAATGTATGAGGCGTCGCGGCACCATACCGCCTTGTAGTGTCCGCCGGGGTTTACTCCTTCCTTAACAAATTGTTCAGTCGATTCCATAAACTTTTTGGCCATTTCAGAAAACGAATGTGCTTCTTCAGGGGTATGAACTGTCATTTGCTTCTAATGTTAGAGGAGCAGTTTCCCTTTTCAATGTTACAAACCGTTAATTCCAATATTTTCCAAACAGAACTATTGTCGAAGGAAATCCCAAGCGAATACAGGTGCCGGGCATGTGGTCAGGAATTCGGTTCGCTGGGCGACATGCAAAAGCATATTCTAGTAGAGCACCATCAGAGGGGAGACATTGTCGAAGAGCCGCGAGAGTCAGAAGCCGCCTAGAATCCCTTTATCCTGCTTGTTTTCCGCTCCCTTGCTATTTTCTTGTCCTCCCCGAACGGGTGCCCGCCAAAGCCATGCCTCATTAATGCTATCGACTTGTAAGCGTCGCTATCCGTCATTCTTGATTTGAATAGCTCCATTATCGACTGCGAAATCACAGGCACAGGAACCTCCTTGTTGATTGCGTCCTGCACAAGCCAGTTCACTTCGCCGGTATCTTCAACATAGCCCTCAAACTTGTCCATGCCTTGCTCTCTTAACCCCTTTTCCATAAGCTCGACAAGCCAGCTGCGTATCACAGATCCGTTTGACCAATTCTTGTATATCGCAGCCAAGTCGAGCTTGAAGCCACTTGCACGCAACAATGCCGTTCCTTCTGCTATCGACTGCAGCATTCCAAATTCTATTCCGTTATGAACTAGCTTGGCAAAGTGGCCGCTCCCCGGCTGGCCTGTGTGCAGGTATCCGTTTTCCACTGCAAGGGCTTTCAGGACCGGCTCGGCAATCTCTATTCCTTCTTCTCTTCCTCCGACCATAAAACAGGCGCCATGCCGGGCACCGTCTATTCCACCGCTGGTGCCGCAATCAAGAAAATGGATGCCTTTGCCTTCCATCCTCTTCTCCCTTTCAATCGAATCGAGGTACATGGAATTGCCGCCATCCATCACGACATCTCCATTGTCTAGGTGCTTTCCAAATTCTTCCAGAACAGTATCCACGGTCGGTCCCGCCGGCAATGAGAGATATACTACCCTTGGCGCCCTCAGACGATCCGCAAGAGAATGCAAATCTTTTGCGATGTAGACTCCCTGCCTCTCCAAGTCAGGCTTGGCAGACCTCGACATACCAACAACATCTATCCCTTTTTCATGTGCTTGAAGAGCCAAGTTCCCGCCCATTTTGCCAAGGCCTATAATTCCAAGCTGCACTTTTAATCCCCCGTGAGTCCGCCAAATGCAAGAAATTCTACCATCTCGGCACCGTCATTTGTAATGGAATGCACCGTGTTATCGGGTATGTAGACGACATCGCCGTCCCTGAACGGAGTCGTTTCTGTACCTATTCGGATATGGCCGGATCCACTGATTATGTAGTACACTTCTTCATGATCCTGGTGGTCATGCGGCTCGTACGACAGGCTGGGTTGAAGCTTGGCAAGTGAAACATAGGTGATTTTCCTTAGACATTGGAATTTTGGATCCACTTCGGCTTCAATATCTCCGTGGGTCTTTGAAGGCATTGATAGTAACCGCCAGTCCAGCCCGCTCTTGTGAGCTATTGTTGGATGGACGCTGCGCCAGTTCCTGACTATGACTGCCAATAATAGAATCCAGCCAACAAGTTATTTTATCATTTCAAAAAAGACAGCCCTGGCTGGCGAGCCGTCAGCCCCGTCTAGCGGTAATGGCAGGCATACAAAAAATAACCTCCTATTTACAAACTTCTCGAGGTTTGCAATATTTTCTACTATTCCAATGTTCTTGCCAAG
>JAKEIF010000074.1 GCA_022545875.1 Nitrososphaera sp. | reverse complement strand
TATCATGCATTTCTCTCATAAGCAAGAGATATCTGGAGATTACCTTTGACATTTTGACGTTGTTATCCGTCTTGTCCGTATGCATGATGTCTCGCGCCCTGTGCCAGACCTCGACCAGATTCTTCGGCAACTCTTCTTGAACGTGCGGGAACAGATTTACGATATACACGCGCTTGTCGCGCTTTGGCGAGGAATCTATCACTTCCCTTAGGGGAGTGTTGCTGAGCAGCGCGCCGTCCCAAAGGAACCTTCCGTCCTTTTCAGTCCAAGATATTCCGTAGAATGGATAACCCGCACAGGCTATTACATGGTCGGCATCGATATCCGAGGTATTGCTATCGAATATCACAGGCTCGCTGTTCTGTATGTCGGTGCATGTCAAAATCAGTCTCGGCAAGTTGCCAGCATTTAGTTTCGAGAAATCAACGTATCTTTCAAGCGTCTTTTTCAGAATTCCAAGATCATAGAGATGTGGGGACCACCATCCGGAGTAATCGGCGAAATTGCGATTCTGAAATGGCGTCATCCAGAAGGGAGCGAATACCTTTGAGTTGCCGTACATTGCACCATAATATGACGATGCAATAGCCCTGATGCTGTCAGGAATAATGGATGATGTGGTTGTTTCTGCTACCTCCAGCCAGAAATCCTCAAGCTCTCTTTCAGGACTGCCCGTCCTTGACCCTGCAATTATCGCAGCATTTACCGCTCCTATCGACGTCCCTGAGACTATATCAAACTCGATGCCGTGTCTGGACAGCGCCTTGTAGACCCCGCATTCGTATGCGCCGAGTGAACCTCCTCCCTGCATGACTAGGACTGTTTCATACTCTAGCTTCTGTACATGTCTTATCTTGAGTTCACGCTGGGTAGCAGCGCTGGATAGGTCTGAAGAATGGTTCCCCGATCTGTCTTCAACCAACCTATTTCACTCCAGATTATACATACAGCAAGCCCGCGTCAATACCCGGTAAACTCCTCAACCCTGATCCTCTCCGCCGGAGTACGCAACTCATTTCTCAGCAGTTCCTGCATTGCATTTAGCATGCCAGGCGGTCCGCATATGTAAAATACAGCATTACTTATTTCGTCCTTTGATAGCTTTGTCTCCAGCATCGTCCTGTCTATTCTGCTGCGCTCTCCGCTCCAGCCTGCGCCAGGGTCTTCTGTAACAGTGTAGATAATTTTGAGGTTCTTGTTCTGAGCAGCCCACAAGTCAAACTCGTCTTTGTACAAGATATTCTGCGTACTTCTGTTGGAATCAAACATCGTAATTCTGAGTTGCAGCTGTTTGTCCGGGGCATACTTGACCATGCTTCTAAATGGAGTTACCCCGATTCCGCCCGACAGAAATACTGCAGGCTTTGAATAGTCCTCGTGCAATACGAAATTACCCTGCGGCATTGACACTCTAACTTTTGCACCCTGTTCGAGCGAAGACAGCTTTTGTTTGTAGGGGGAATCGCGTATCCTTGTGCTCATGATAACAACGCCTTCTGTGGGGGAAGAGGCAAGAGAAAAATGCCTTACCGGGCCCTTGCCGTCGTTTTCGACATTGTCAAGTGGAAAGAACGCAAATTGTCCTGCCTTGTAGTCAGGATAGTCTCCCTCGAACTCGAACGTAGAGATATCTGTTCCTTCAAGTCTATTTATTTTTCTTAATGTCAAGTGCGAATAAGAATCGGGCCTGCTTTTTGTTTCGCGGAGCGAGCCGTCTTTGCTAGTTTCTAATGCGCCAGGCGCAGGGTTAACTAGGATATCGCCGCTAGCATCGTCCACTTTTACAGCATACGAGTGCAAGTCGGTCGCCCATACAGTCTGATCTGAAACCTTTGCATTTCTAACATCAAAGAGCGCATAGTGCCAAGGACATTTCAGTTCATATCCTTCAAGCGAGCCATCTTCCAACGGGCCGCCTTCGTGCGAGCAAACCGCATCCATCGCAAAGACCTTGCCCTGCACCATTGCCAGGACAATGGGTTTGCCTTCCAACTCTACTCTTACTAGGCCGCCCTCCTTGAGATCTTTTTTGTTAGCAGCACGCTGGAAACTCAGTGTGGTCCCCTCCTGCGGGGGCAATGGCTACTGTTCGCACATTCAATTATCATTTTGAGCGGCTGCTCCTTACCACGTGCAGGCAGTATCCGTCTCCAAGTGCCATGCATTCCTTCAATTCTACCTTCACACAGGAATTGATGTACTCAAGCGATTTTGCAATTATTTTATCGTACACACCATGACATATCAAGTCTTGCCTGGTTGAAGCGACCTTGTACAGGATGCAATTCCTGCTTTGGATGCAAAATGAATTATTTTCCCTTTCTTCCTTGGAATGCGACGAGGCAAATCCCATTGCGTTTGAGTCATCCTTGATTGTCCTTAAGGATTTCTCAAGCTTGCCGGTGCTACCGCTTCCATCAATTTTATGCCATATTCCCTGCGCTCTTTGATCCCCTGGCAAAGAGTCTAGAATTCTCTCTTTGGTTTCTTCCAGAGTGCCTTTTAGCAAAAGTGGTATACAGGAAATTCTATCTGCTTGATTACTGCAAGAACACTTGTGTCTTTTAACAACTGTCAGTGCGTAGTGAAGCTACCGAGTCGATAGTCTAGAAATTCTTTGAGTGCAACTGCGTTATTGTGTATTTCATCCTTTGCGCCGTATAGCATACATACTGAATCCTTTTCAGATTTGTCAAGGATTATTTGGACCAATTCTGACTTGGATTCCAACTCTGCAAAATACCTTTTCCTAAATACAGACCACTTTGTTGGATCATGGTCAAACCATCTTCTTAATTGGTCAGACGGGGCTATATCTTTAAGCCAGAGGTCAACTCTATCCTTGCGCAATCCACGAGGCCATAATCTGTCAACCAATATCGTAAAGCAAAGACTATCATTATGCGACCCGGATTTGTCATATATTCTTCTGATTTGAATCATTGAAGATGCCCGTCAACTCTGATTTGGGATATTCTTTACCCTGCTTAGAGTCTCCTATTTATGATATCATCGAAGAGGTTCGTGCTAAAGCGATCAGTCATTTCTCTATCTCTGGCAAGAGCTTGCTCGCTCACAAATGCTGATGACACTGATTGGTTTCTTGCTATGAATCTGAAAATGTCCTTGTCTGTCAAGATTCCTGTTATATTAGTGCCATCGTCACTCACTACGACAAGCCTGCGTATGTCCCTTGCGTGCATCGTCTGTAACGCATCACGAAGCGAGGCATTGGGGTGAATGGTTACAACAGGCTTGCTCATTATCTGATTTGCCATAGCTGCAGTCGAGATTGGCTTTTCAGCGATGTGTTTCACAATATCCCTTTCCGTAATTATGCCCGTAGGGACTTTAGGAATATCCAATTGGTTGGCGACTAGGACGCTACCAATATTGTTTTGAACCATAACTTTGCATGCTTGCTGTAACGTGTCATCTTCCTTTATCACTCTAACTTGGCTCCTCATGACATGAGAAACAGGGATCGAATTGAGGCTGCTCAAAGTTGAAGTCATAGGGCACGCATATGCTATCAAAGTTTCTGTGCAGGAAAGTTATCTCTGATATCCACGCCCCCCTCTCGCGAAGTATCTAACAGCGAATTAATGGGGTTGTCTGTACTAGTGATGTTATCTTTCGCCCCAAGGTACATTCTGATCTAGAGCGTAGCGGACCCTGGGGTTTCTGCCCTTAATCTATGGGCGAATACCTTCCTTCTTAACAAACTAATTGTCGAGTATATTCGATGACCATTTTCGCATATCCAATACATCTTCTAATCGCCCATTAGTGTAACCTCAAGCTTGTTCTCTTTTACAGTTACGGGTGCTGTTACCTTATCGGCACATCCACTACTTTGGCGGGAAAGCGACGGATATTCTGTCGTGACGGGAATCGGCTGATGACTGTCTTTGTGAGAGCGAATCAATAGTGTTTCTTGTACGCGGCAATGTTTGCCATAGAGTGTGGTCTGAACATAGAAGATTGATGACAGAGCAATAGTTTCTGAGGGTGTAACCGTCACTCCGCCGCGACAGATCAGGCTTTGTATCCCTTTACCCGAACTTCTCCGGTGGCCAAGTTTACCGTCCCGACTCCCCACACTACAATCGAGTTCACCCAAGCATGGGCCGAGTAGTTGGACTTTAACGTCACGTTCTCCCGCAGCTGGACTATTCCATTCGCGTCAATAGGTGCGACCCCGTCGGCGAACATCGACACCTTCCCCCCGTCAGTCAGGTCGAACTGTCCATGGATGTGAAGCTCGGGCAGACCATCAGCGCGAATGTTGAGATAGTCCACTCCGTGCCATGACCCTTTGAGCTTCGGGCCGTTGACGGAGCCTTCGACCGATATATCGAACCGAGCGCCTTCGGGAGGCGGAGCGGCCTTTCCGGTGGCTATTGCCTGCAAGTTTGCACCGTAGTCTACAACCGCTGTGATGCGCAATGCAGCCTCGTAAAGGAGTTCGGATGATTCCATTGGCTAGGATTTCGGCTTCTTGGTTATAAGTCTGTGTCCCCAAACCCGGCTTTGGAATTTGTACAAATGCGCTTTTTGAATTGTTCTTCTGTTCATTGTCCAAAGGCTCTTCTAACATACCACTATCCATATCAATTTTCTATCTTGGTCGCATTCTGAATGACAGTAATCCACTTGTTCCTGACTTCAAATTGATGTTGGCTGCTTCAGCCGGAGTTTTGCCTCGAAGCCCATCATGGTCTGTAAAGTAGTTCTGTTATTGCTGCAAGCTCCTTGATTATTGGCGAATCCATCTTTTTCAGTCCGCGCATTACTTTCTCTCGGTCTCGCAGTTCGTCGTCATTCATTCTCTCCATTTTGTGTTATTGTGATCGCCAGGATTTTGGCCAGCGACCTCTTTTCCTTGC
>JAKEIF010000006.1 GCA_022545875.1 Nitrososphaera sp. | reverse complement strand
TGAGGCTCCCAGTCGCCTTGATTATGAGCTCGCCGGTATTGTTGAGCCTGAAGAGGCCCGGGGCGATATAGTCAACCGCGTGCTTTTTTCCTATGAGGAGGACGGATGGAGGCACTATGCGAGTGTTTGGAACCGAATCTGTCTTTTCCTGGACGATGGACGTCATCATGTTGTTCTCAATTGCTTTTTGGTTTAGAAATCCTATGTCAAGAGTAGTTGCCTATTGTGTGAACGCGCAAGACTTTAAACTCCTTTGAAATGATGCAACACTATTGCCAGAGGCGTTCATTGAGGCAGCGCAGAAGCGCGTGCTCCTATTCGACGGGGCGATGGGGACCCAGATTCAGCAACTTGACCCAAAGCCTGACGACTTTCCCGACGGCAAAGAAGGCTTCAACGACGGTCTCATCCTGTCAAGACCGGAGTGGATAAAAAAGATCCACAGGAGCTATCTAGAGGCAGGCGCGGACTGCATAGAGACCAATACATTTGGCTCAAACAGGCTCAAGCTGGAAGAATATGGCTATGGGCACATTACGGTGGAGTTTAACGAAAAAGCCGCCAGGCTGGCGAGAGACGTGTGCGATGAGTTCAAGGACAGGCCACGATACGTTATTGGTTCAATGGGTCCAAGCGGATACCTTCCAAGTTCAAACGATCCTGACCTTGGCCAGAAGCCCCTGGATGACATAAGGGACGCATTTCTGCTCCAGGCTGAAGGGCTGATCAAAGGCGGCGTTGACGCATTATTGATAGAGACCAGCCAGGACATATTGGAAGTCAAGCTGGCAGTAGAGGCTTGCCACCTTGCAATGGAAAAGATGAAAAAGCGCGTACCGATAATTGCCAATGTGACACTTGACCAGTACGGCAAGATGCTCCTTGGCACGAGTGTGCAGGCTGCCTATACCACTGTTAGTGACATGAAAATAGACGTATTTGGCATCAACTGCTCCACTGGCCCGCATGAAATGACGCCAAGCGTTAGATGGCTTGGAGAGCAGCGGCTGCCCGTACTTGTGATGCCAAATGCCGGCATGCCTCATAACGAAGCCGGAAGAGCCGTCTACAAGATGGCGCCAAAAGATATCGCCGATGCGCTAGGCGAATTTGTCGCCAAATATCCAAACGTAAGGATGGTTGGAGGATGCTGCGGGACAAACCCCGAGCATATAGCTCAACTTAGAACGACGCTTGATGTGCTTAATACCAAGATGAGTCAGGCATAGCCTCTTCGACGGAAAGTTTAGGCTTTGCTTGGCCTGAAGCAATATCTTTGTAAAAGTATTCGATTCCCACCTTACCAAATCCCCTTATCCTCTTTATCCTACCTTGGACCGTCAGGCGGGTTATCGCAAACCTGACATCTTGCTTGTTCCCTACCAGGCTGTCAAGATCCTTGCTAGTAACCCTGCCGCTTCGGCTCTTTATAATGGCATACACCGTTTCTATAAGGCCGGCGGAGCCGTTTCCCTTGAATTTGTATTGTTGAATAGTAGCCATGTTAGTTACTTGCGTTTTTATTATAAAACGGGTTAGGTAGAATTTTCGGTAGTCTGTTTACTTTTTTTGACCTCTGACATTAGATAATTTAGGGCGCGGCCTTTCTCTCAAGGTGCTGCTGCGCAAAGCGATTCGATCAGGAGCGATAGACTCTATAGAAAATATAGGCGAACTGGGGACTAGATAAGCACTTGGTACCGCGTGTAAGCTCCTCTCTAAAGGCAGTTGACATCAAGCAACAGCCAGCTCCGCTAATAATAGGCGAGCGACTCAATACTCTTGGGTCTAGAAAGGCAAAGGAGCTTGTGCTGGCCAACGACTTTGATGGGCTAATCGACTTGGCGCGGACTCAGGTAGAAGATGGTGCGCATTGTCTTGACATTTGTGTAGCCCTTACTGAACGCTCAGACGAGCAGGAGAGGGATTTTATGACAACGCTTGTCAAGCGCCTAAGCCTTGAAGTCGAAGCGCCACTTGTCATCGACTCTACTGTCCCCTCCGTAATCGAAGCAGCGATCCGGCAGATCCCCGGCAAGCCGATAATTAATTCGATAAACCTTGAAGGCGACGGCAGCAGGTTCCACGCCCTAGCTCCTCTCATGGTAAAGTACGGAGTCCCGGCAATCGCGCTTTGCATCGGGCCAAACGGCATGGCAAAGTCCCCGCAGGAAAAGGCCGAGGTGGCGCAGCTGATGTATGACATAGGGACGCAGCAGTACGGGCTCAAGCCTTGGCAGTTTATCTTTGACGTCCTTACCTTTACGCTTGGCACCGGGGAGGCCGAATACGCGGATTCTGCAAAAAGTACAATTGAAGGAATACGGCTTGTAAAGGAAAGGCTTCCAGAGTCGTTTGTCAGCCTTGGTCTTAGCAATGTCAGCTTTGGCCTGCCTGCTAATGCAAGAAAAGTAGTAAATTCAGTCTTTCTCTATCACGCTCTCAAGGCAGGGCTCGACGCGGTAATCATAAACGCAAAGGACATCATCCCATATCCCGAAATCGACGATACGCAAAAGAGGCTCGCTGACGACCTTATCCTAAACAGGCAGCCAAATGCACTTGCGGACCTGCTCTCTTATTTTGAGGGAACAAAGGCCACGTCCGGCGGCCTCACAAAGCGGATCGAAGTAGATCCGACGTGGGAGCCGGCAAGGCGCTGCCACTTCCGAATCGTCAACCGGCTAAAGGAAGGCATCGAAAACGACGTGGTAGCGGCAATAGCTGACCGTGTCAAGGGTGACAGGTCAGTAAAGTCGGAGGCCGGAAGGCTCATCCTCGACGCGCCAAAGGAAGCAGCTCATGATGCCGCAGTCGAAACCTTGAACGCAGTCTTGCTCCCTGCAATGAAGGAGGTGGGCGACAAATTTGGAGCCGGCGAGCTAATCTTGCCTTTCGTCCTAAAGTCCGCTGAATGCATGAAGGCTGCAGTAGCGGAGCTGGAAAAATATCTTGTCAAGCAAGAAGGCGTCAGTAAGGGCAAGCTGGTTCTCTGCACAGTGTACGGCGACGTCCACGACATTGGCAAGAACCTAGTCAAGACGATCTTTGTAAACAATGGCTATACCGTCTACGATCTGGGAAAGCAGGTCCCGCTGCAAAAGATTTTTGAGAAGGTTAGCGAAGTGAACGCCGATGCCGTAGGTCTATCCGCTCTGCTTGTTTCCACATCAAAACAAATGCAGTACTTTGTAGAACAGGCGCGCGGAAATGGGATCAAGATACCTGTGCTCTGCGGAGGCGCTGCCATAAACAGCACCTATGTGAACAGAATCGCAAAGGAGGAAATAATCTATGAACCGGGGGCATTTTACTGCAAGACTGCCTTTGATGGTCTCAAGATAATGAACACGCTGATGTCGCCAGAGCGTGGCACATTCATCACAGAATGGAAGCAAAAGCTGGAAAAATGGGACTACAAACAGGCCGCTACTGTGGAGCAGGCTGACCTCCCGAATAGCGGGATAAGGCCTGTGGAGGCTCCGGTTCCCCCTGAGATCGGAGTGCAAGTACGGATAGAGCCGTCTCAGGTGAATCTTGAAGAAATATGGAAATACCTCAACATGAAATCATTGTTTGTGCTCCAGTGGGGAATGAAGGGAAAGGGCGCAAGCGAGCAAAATCCTGAAGAGCTCTTTAATCACTGGACACAGAAGGTACTCCGTGAAAGGCTGTTCGAGCCACGCGCAGTATATGGGTACTACAATTGCCACAACTTGACGCTCGGTCAGGGAGGAGCAGGCAAACTTGCAGTTGACTCCGGCGATGGCAAACAGGTGGTTTTCGAGTTTCCGCGGTCATCAAAGAGCAAGCACCTCTGCCTCGCAGATTATTTTGGCGAGGATGATATCGTCGCGTTCCAGTCAGTAACGGCAGGAAGCAAAGTCACTGAAACCATAGAAAGGTGGAACAGGGAAGACAACTACGCGGATGCGTACTTTTTGCACGGGCTCGCTG
>JAKEIF010000073.1 GCA_022545875.1 Nitrososphaera sp. | reverse complement strand
GATAGATTATGGCAGTCCTGAAATAAGATGCATGACCGCTTCAAGCAATAGTTTATAGCATTATTCGATCGCAATCGCTTCTGCTCGAGGTAAAACTTGATGGACCAGGTAGATAAGGCAGTCCTAGCTTCACTCTATGCAAGTACTCTTGAGCCTTCAATATCAGCATACGAAAGGCTAAAAGTCAGGCTCCCGGTAAGTGCTGACTTTTTCAAGGCAAGAATAGAGCATCTTGTCAGGACTGGATTTGTGGAGAAGGACGACCCTACAAAGCTGACATTTATCGGACGCGACGCGCTAAAGGTAGTCCTTGTTGGAGGCGTTTTTGATTTGATCCATCCGGGTCACATACATACGCTAAAGGCTGCAAAGGAACACGGCGATGTACTTGTTGTCATCGTTGCTCGGAGCTCTACCGCTCAAAAGATAAAGAAAGACAGAAGGATATACCACGACGAATCACTTAGAAAGGAACTTGTATCTTCGCTCAGCTTTGTAGATATCGCTATTGTCGGGCGTGAAGGCACACTCTATGACACTGTTGAATACGTCAAGCCCAATGTTATAGCACTCGGCTATGATCAGGCACACGGCGAAAAGGAAGTCGCAGAAAACTGCAAAAAGCGAAACCTGAATGTCCACGTAATAAGACTCTCGACTCCGATACCGGGTTCAAAGAGTTCAAAGATGAAGGAAGAGCTTGGCGACTCCATTTACAGAATTTAGATGGATGGCAATTGAACTTGAATCGTTATCCTGTCGCCATTTTTTATGCTAAGTGCCTGTTTGATTGGAACAGGCGAGATTAGTTCCAGCATTGTATCGTCGTAATGCGTTCGTTCTAGAACCAGGACGGCTGCCTCATTTACCGCGGTGCTGCTGTTGATGCTGGCCCTATAGCACTTTACCCAGCCGTACGTACGAGTGCCGTCGCTGAAGCCATCAATGAAAGCCGACGGGGGATGCATTCCAAGTTCTCTCCTCGCGTTCATGAACAGTGGGTCTACGAGTCTTACGTTCAGAGTGCCAGGATACGGGACGTATCCAAGCTTGTCCTTGAACTGTCTTCGGTAGCCTTCGAGCGACATATAGTATGCACCTTCTCCCATTCCCGAGACCACACTTCCTTCAAAGTTTACGGTCGAAGGAGACGATTCGAGTGCTGTTCGAAATGACGCCTATAGTTTTTGAATCTCATTAAATCCCTTGTCTGTTATCCGAACTGCAAATTTTTGGCCGCGCTTTGCCCTCTCAAGATAGCCAGAGTTTTCCAATTCTAGCAAATGCTTTGAGGCTGCCTGTTGCGATCTACCTATATGCTTTCCAAGCTCGGTTGTTGTAATCTCGATAAAGTTGTGGCGGGCTCCCTTTGACAGGAGCTCCACTATTGTCAGGATATGTTGAAGCTTGATCTCCGCTTGCGGCATAAGGTTCTAGTTGCTTATGCCGATATCGCCAAAGGTTCTTACCCTGACATCAGCCGGCTTTTTCAGCTCTGCCGTCCTGTGCCCGATAATGTACTCAATTCCTGCCTTGTCAGCCGCATCCACCAACCTCTGGGTCACAATGCCGTCAAGCACTAGCAATTTGGCGCCTTCCGCACTGTCAAGCCTCTTGATTACTTCTGAAACCGGCACCTTTAGAAGCTGGTTCATAGAGCCGTCAAGCACCACAGCTTCTAGCGTTTCGTTTATCTGAGGATAAACGTCGCGGACCGCTGAAACGATCTCGGGGTTGTCGTTTGTGGTCACGGGACTAGGCTGCGAGACCTGCTGGACATGTACGGGAGATTCATCGCGGTGCTCCCTTTCAGGCCTGCGATAATGTCTTCGGTCTTGGTGGGTTTGTACTGGCTGAGGTGGGGCACTCTCCCCTCCAAATGCCGCGACGGCCTCTTTCAGGATTTCAGAAATTTCAAGCGGCGTGCACTCTTCGACTTCTTTGCCATTGGGTGCCCGGAGTACCTTGTCGAGCTTGACAACGCCCTGTAGTTCCTTCAAGATTAGATCTCCTGCCCTGTCGCCGTCTAGGAACGCAACCACTTTCTTTCCCTCTGTCAGCTTTGTCACAGTTTCGTCGATTCTGGCGCCTTCAATAGCGATGGAATTATCAAATCCGGCTCGCAGGAGATTGATTACGTCTGCCCTGCCTTCGACCAGGATTATCCAGTCTGAATCAAAAACGCCGGTTCCGCATGCCAGCTGTGCCTTGCCGAAACTAGTGAGCTTGCCGGGCTTGCTCGCATCATAGACATCCTTGAGCATTTCCTCGCCTTCGCTTATGGTCCTTGTCGCCCAGTCCTGCACGATCTTTTTGGCGCGGTCGACAATAACCTTCTTTTTGATCGCCCTAATGTCATCTATTCCGACCAAGTTGAACTTGGCCTGAAACGGTCCGACCTTGTCTATGCTTTCTATTGCGGCAGCGATCAGAGCGGCTGTTGAAATGTCAGTGCTCATCGGGATAAGCGCATCGCCCTTTGCAACGCTACCCTTCGTTTCGACATTTACTTCGATTCTTCCAACCTTTGAGACTTTTTGGAGTTCGTTGAGGTTCATTTCAGGACCAAGGAGGCCTTCGGTCTGTCCAAAAATAGCGCCGATAATATCGGCCTTCTCGACCAAACCATCAACTTCAAATTTTAACTTAACATGATACTTTACGATACCTGTGCTAGGCAATTTTTTTCATAACCTCGTAGTTTTGATACTATATAGCAGACTTTTCTCTGCTTGAATATAAGTGCTTTGTGAAGTACGAGGCGCTACGTGTAGAAATAGAGATCCTTGCGGGATCCTGTGACGCCGGATAGATGAGGCGCAAATGTAGCAAGGTCCTCAACGTGCCTTACCTTCCCGTTAGTAATCCTAGCCAGGGCATTTTTGTAAAAGAGAGTGACGCTGTGTCTCCGGGTCTGAAGCTGGGAGACGATCCTGCTCGTGAGATACTTGCCTGTCCTGTCCATATCCAGTAGTAGGATCATCTTCTTGCGTTCGCTCTCGTGCGAATCTAGAAAATCAGCGATGCCCTTGAAGTGATGAAATACCGCAGGGGTTCCGGTGAACCCTACCTTGGCCAGCGCCTCCGCGTCTCGCCTGCCCTCGACTACAATGACTGAGCCCTTCTCGTATTCTTCGTTTAGCATATCGACAAACGTCCGCAGCCGCTCGACAGTTTGGTCGTCGACGTTGAACTGGTAACCCATCGGTCCACCCTTACATGGTAGTTCTCGGCATTTAACATTTTGGTCTTGAGAAGAATAAATACAGATCAAGCATAACAATCGGCGTGAAGATCCTGGCGGTGCAAAACATAGAGTGCGAGACGCTTGGGTCACTTGAGGAGATGCTCCGTTCAGACAGACATGAAATCGAACTAGTACAAGCTCCAATTGACCACGTCCCTCAAGCTTGCAACGATTACGGGGGGGTTGTTATTCTTGGCGGCCCCATGGCAGCATATGACAATTTAAGCTATCTGCACAAGGAGCAGAACCTGATAAGATCGGCAATAAAGTCGGATGTCCCAGTCCTCGGAATCTGTCTCGGATCCCAGTTGATCGCCCATGCAGCAGGAGGCCATGTCTTTAAGGGAGGCAAAAAAGAGATTGGCTGGTACGACGTCATGCTTACCCGAGCCGGCCATTCTGATGTCTTTAGAGGCATCGACAAGCGCGCAAGAGTGTTTCAGTGGCACGGAGATACTTACGACCTGCCTGTGAGTGCCAGGCTACTTGCTAAAAACGGCCTGTACCCGCAAGCATTCAGGATAGGCTCTGCGGTTGGAATCCAATTTCACCTTGAAGTTGATCTGCAGATGATAAAACGATGGAGTCAAGAATATGAAAAAGAGATGACAGCCGAAGGACTTGCCCTCGACGACTTGATTCCCAAGGAAAATGAGCAGACTGAGCTGGAATCGATGTGCCATGCCGTCTACAAGAATTTTGCCATGACACTAAGAACGGCGGCGTAATCTTGGCGAACCAAACAATGTGTTATATTAATCCGACTAATCGCCATTGTAGATAGAAATTACGAAAAGAACCCAAACTATAAAAGAAGCCATGAGGTTTTTTCTATTTACTAGACATGGCCAATGAAAAGGTCGAAAAGATCTTTAACGATGTTTTTTCAACCAAAGAGAAAGTAATAACAGAAGAGCTCGCTAAACAGGTATTGACAGAGTATGGCGTCAAAGTTCCAAAGTACGCGCTAGCAAAGAGTTCTGCGGAAGCAGAGAAAATGGCGACCGACGTTGGTTTTCCACTCGTCGCCAAGATAGTCTCGCCGCAGATCCTACACAAGACTGATGTAAAGGGCGTAAAGGTTGGAATAACAAACGCCGCCCAAGCTCAGGAGGCATTCAATGACATTCATGGAAGGCTTTCAAAGCAGTACAATGTCAAGGGCGTGCTTTTGGAAAAAATGGCAGCCCAAGGTGGCATAGAACTTATCGTTGGTCTCCAAAACGATCCACAATTCGGGCCGGTGATCATGGTAGGAATTGGCGGCATCTATACAGAAGTTTTCAAAGATGTTTCCTTCAGAGTACTCCCGATAACGAAAGACGACGCGAAAAGCATGATTGAAGACCTAAAGGGCAACAAGATTCTCAAGGGCTTTAGAGGAATGGCGCCAGTCGACTTGGATATGCTGGCCGATGCGCTAGTTAACATCGGAAGGTTCGGCACAGAAATGGCCCCGTATTATGAAAGCGTCGACTTTAACCCTGTCATATTCTACGAGAAAGACTATGTCGTCGTTGACGCCAAGATTCTCCTGCGTGACAAGCCAGACTTGGAAGTCATATCAAACTCACAGCCTGACTCGGAATACATGGATCTCTTTTTCAATGCAAAATCTGTAGCGCTCATAGGTGCCTCTCCAGAACCGGGCAAGGTCGGAAATTCTGTCCTTGAGAGCCTTGTCAAGCATGATTACAAAGGTAAAGTATACCCAGTCAATGCAAAGGGGTATTCTGAGATAATGGGAATTAAGGCCTACAAGAGCATTGAAGAAATCCCGGACAAGGTAGACATTGTTGTAGTTACCGTGGACCTAAAGTTTGTCCCCGAACTGCTCAAGTCAGCATCAAAGAAAGACATTCACAACTTTGTGGTCATATCAGGGGGAGGCAAGGAGCTCGGAGGCGAGCGCGCCGCCATAGAAGCTCAGGTCAAAGAGTTATCACAGCAGCTTCGCATACGGATAATCGGACCCAACTGTATCGGCATGTTTAACGGCCAGAACAGACTCGATTGCGCGTTCCAGGGTCACGCAAGAATGATTCGCCCCAAAAATGGCAGCGTGGCATTTCTGTCTCAAAGCGGGACCGTAGGCATTGCGTTCATGGAAAGTGCAGACGCGTTTGGCATGAGCAAGATGATTTCATATGGGAATAGATCCGATGTCGACGAAGCAGATATGATCTGGTATCTGTCAGAGGATCCACAGACTAAGGTCATTGGCCTTTACGTTGAAGGCTTAGGGGACGGCCGCAAGTTCATGAATACCGCGAAGAGGGTGATGAAGGAAAGGCAGAAGCCTATCGTTGTCTTTAAGAACGGAAGGACCGCCCGTGGCGCCAAACAAGCTGCGTCGCACACAGGTTCTCTGGGTGGAACATATGGCGTAGTCAAAGGTGCACTGGAT
>JAKEIF010000072.1 GCA_022545875.1 Nitrososphaera sp. | reverse complement strand
TTATGCGGCGGATATCATTATCCAAATCCGTCGGGTCTACATGATCTTCAACAATCTTGTAGAGCTGATCTATGAACTGGAGATATTTTGTTATCAATCTCGACATCTTTACGTTGTGAAGTGTCTTGTCGCTGAACATGATATCCCTAGCCCTGTGCAGTACTTCTGGAATGTTTTGCGGCAGCGCGTCGATGTTCTTTGGATAGTTCTCTACGATAATGATCCGCTTGTCAGCGACCGGCGACGCGTCAATTACTTCTCTCAGGGGAGTATTGCTCAAAAGCCCGCCGTCCCAGCAATAGACCCCTTTCTCAACCTCTACCCAGGGAAAACAATACAGAGGATATGCAGATGTCGCCAGCACGTGCTTTGGAGTAATTTTTTGCTTGGAGCTGTCAAATGTCAAGGGCTCAGCCGTCAAGACATTGACGGCAGTTATTAGCAATCGGGTATTTGGCTGTCCCCCGGGCGCCAATTTTGTATAGTCTACATACTTGTCAAGGGTTTTTGCAAGGGGACTGTGATCGTAAAGATAGGTCCATTTTTGCGGTGAAAGCATCAGGGGATCCTTTGAGGCATAGCCGGGATGCCATCTTGGAACGAACATTTTGGGATTGCCGGAAATAGCCGAGTGGTAGAACGAAATCAACGATTCCGCGTGCGTATCATATCGCGGTTCCTGAGTAGGCAACCAGAAATTATAGAATGGAATCTCCATCGTCTGTGCCATTGGAAACGAAAAACTGCTACTGTTTTCTGCCAGCTCCAACCAGAATTCTTCGAGCGCCTGCTCGGGGCGATCACTCTTGCTGCCGGCGATTATCGCTGCATTGACTCCGCCTATTGAAGTGCCAGCTACGATGTCTATCTTTCTTCCAGTTTGTGCTAGAGCTTTGAACACGCCGCATCCAAATGCACCAAGCGAGCCTCCCCCCTGCAGGACGAGGACATTTTCGGGTTTGTGCGACGGCATTCTATCACCTGACATGGGTCAGGCTCTCCTTGGAAATTGAGTACAATCAGCCCGATAGCCGGATACATTTCGAACATGAACCATGGCTGCTAGATGTGCGCACGGTCTAATGAGAATTGTCCTTTCGCGACGCTAATTGAGACAGCTCATAAATGCAGAAACATTAAGGGAAAGCAAATTTAGGGACTAGGCGCACAGCCAGATGTCAATGCCAAGTCTTCTTGTCTGCGGAGCAGTGAACTGGGATACAACACTTTTTGTCGATAACCTGCCAAGGCCGGGCGAAGAGCTCAGGGTCAATAGGGTAATTTCCGTACCTGGAGGAAAAGGAGGCAATACTGCCGTTGCAGCTGCAAGAATTCTAGGAAAAAACCAAGTGGGCATTGTCGGCATGCTCGGGTCTGACAAAATAGCGGACATGCAGCATGAAATTTTGTTGGAAGAAGGCGTGGACGTGTCTTGTCTAGCTCGCCACGACGAATTGGCGTCAGGCCAAGCGCATGTCGTAGTAGATCGCAACGGAGAGAACATGATTCTCACCCATCGCGCTGCAAACGCGGGATTATCAAGAGAATCAATACGCGGCGGAGGAGTTGCTGCCGCGATCGAGAGTTCAAACACGCTTGTCGTGATCGACCCCCCAATTGAGGTAGCATTTGAGCTTGCGATGCAGGCCAAAAAGCACGGAAAGTCAATAGTTCTGTCGCCTGCAATGCTTGTAAACCACGGCTTCTCTGCCCTCAAAGACCTCCTGCAAGCATCAGACTACATTATCCTAAACGAGCACGAATCAAGATCGCTGGCCTCGGCAGAGGAAGGTGTTGCCGCCTGTGAGGAGTTGTCCTCCTCGCTCGGCGGTAAACCGATCATCACAACTCTTGGAAGCAGAGGATGTATCCTCTGCCATGGCGGCAGAAAAAAAGAAATACCAACTATGGAGCTTGCATCGCTTGGGCTAAAGGTTGTAAGTACGGTTGGTGCCGGCGACACTTTTGAAGGCGCATTTGCTTCATTCAAAATCAAAGGTCTGGCCGACATTGAGGCCGCCTTTCTTGCTAATGTCGCAGCTGCCCTGAAAATCACGCGGGAGCAAACCCGCGGAAGCCCAAGCTATGAAGAAATAGAAAGATATGTCGAGAGCGATCCCATTCGTGCGACCTTTCACGCCTTAAGGCTCACCTGAGCCCGTCAAGGACAAGCTGGTTAAACTTTATCGGGTTTACTTTCCTGCAAATATGCACATTTCCCCCACCGGACGTGACGGTACACCTTCCCCTAAAATTCCCCGAAGGAGCGACCCTTACGCTGCAGGTCTCTGTCGCAAATATCTCGGGGTTTGTCAAGGCAAACAACGCAAAGACATCGTGCAGGTTAAAGTAGGAGTATGTTAGAACCGGCAATTTTAGCATCTTGCACGCAAGCACAGCTGCTTTGCTTTCAATTCCACAAATCATTGAAAGCGACCTGCCGTCTACTACACAAGCAGCATGGCTTGTGACATCAAGTCCCGCTGCTGTGATTGCAGGAAATTCCTTGCCCGACATTCCAAGGACGTTGTCCGCGGATTCTGCGTCAGAGAAAAAGTTAAACTCGGAATACTCTGTGACGTTACCCCTCACCGCGGAGTCATATAGCCCGCCCATCACGAATATCCTATCCAATTTTCGGATTAGCGTCGGCTCTCTTTCTGCAAGGGCTGCGACGTTAGTAAGTGGGCCCGTTGCCACGAGTGAAATCTCTTTTCTCTTGGACGACTTTAGCATATCAACCATCATGTCAACGGCGCTGACTTTTTCAGCGCTCCGCCGGGGCATCGGAAGCCCTGCATCCCCTAGCCCGTCTCTTCCATGTACGCTTTCGGCCCGCGGAGGATTTTTTCCGTGGGCGGGCCGACTCGCGCCCATGTAAACGGGAACCTTCCTTGACAGCGCTTCTACCAAGCGGAGGGCGTTTGTAGTACCTTTCTTTAGGTTTACATTTCCGCTGACAGTAGTTATTGCAGAGACTTCGACCTTTGGGTTGTTAAGTGCGAGCAAAAGCGCTACGGCGTCGTCTATGCCCGGATCCATGTCGAGCACGACCCTCATGCAGAATGGCTAAGATCAGCGGGCGGATAAATCGATATCTGAACTATACAAAAGAACGTGTCATTTACCAGTCAAAAAAGGGAAGGAAGGAACGCTAACTTACGGTGACTGTTCCCGCCATCCAAGGATGGATAAGACAGAGGTATTGATAGGTTCCTGCTTCCTCAAATTTCACGCTGAACGTTTCGATCTCCGGCAGTCCAGGCGGCGTTTGCCCATCTGGCCAGAGCCAGCCCGAGTTGACATAGTCCTCATCTCCAGTCATAGTGTAGTTGGAATTTAGCGGCAGGTATTCCACCTCGTCGCCTGTGATAATTACTGGCATAGTTGCTCTTGCATTTGCTACTATTGCAATTTGGGTTCCGTTAGGTCCAGGTAACAACGAAGGCTCTGAATTCATTGCCGGATCCGGACTGGAAAAAGTTGTGCCGTTTGCCACAATGAAAGGCGCCTCTATCGGTGCGAAACTCGACGCGTCCTTCATGAACGTGATTGTATGCGGCTCTGCTACTTCGGTGGGGTTGTACCAGGAAACGGTCTCCCCAACTTTTATCTGCGCGTTCTGCGGGAAGAACCAAGTTAATGGCGAGATCGGGCCGCCTACGCCAGCTCTGACCGTTAGCACTCCGTTTTCGTAGTCATTGTACTTTCTGTTCACTTTGAAAAGCCACGATGGCGTCTCTTCCTGGGCTCCTGTTTGACCCGTCTGCGGCGAGTCCTGAGTCGATGCAGTGGCAATAAAGGCCTGACTGCCGACTACGGTGGCACCAAGAATGCCGGCCGCAGCCAAGCTTACGATTGCCAGAATTTTCCGGTTGTCACGTACGTTGCTCATTTAGAATTTGGGTCTAATCCGCAGGTATTTAGAGATGACTGTCGCGCAAGCTTTGGCATGAAAGTATTGAAACGATTCTATGTCGCGGCCAGGATTGAACTGTCAAGCGTCATCTGGGAAAAAGATGTTTCAAAATAAGACTATCCTGTACCGGCTCGGCGGTTGAGAAAGCAAACCTTACTGAACGGAATCATCAGAGAGTCAGGCTAGAGGGGACCATTTCGTCCGGGGATTTTCCTTTTATATTCGGTTAGTGTCGATTCAACAGATGCCGTCCAACCCCTCCAGCTCTGAGGACAAGAGGAATCGAGCAGGTGCAAGAAAGGGCTCTGGTTCCAGGCGCGAAGATAGAGGTGCAGGGATATTTGGAAGGCTCAAACCAAAGAAAAAGCAAAGGCGGACAGACGCATACGGCGGGGCTGTAGGGAAGGCATGGAGCTTGGATGACCTTGCCGACGAAATGCAGAGGCTTGGTCTTGAGCCCAGAGGTCTTGGAAACTTCATCGCTTCGCTACACAAACTTGCAGTCGCATCGGGGGTGAACCCTTCTGTCTTGGCGACCGTCATCAGGGACCTGAGTTCGCTTTCCGAAGATGAGCATGTTCCAATAGAGCAGGTTCGGAAAAAAATCCAGCGCTTGGCCGAAGAGCAGAAAGTTCTTGCAATCAAGGTAAAAGAGTTGAGCGACAAAAAAGCATCTATAGAGTCAGAGATAGACGCAGTGGGTAATGAACAGGCGCATGACAAAGAATCGTTATCCAAGTTTATTCAACTCCAACAGCAGCTCGAAGAGGTAGGCGTTTCCATTGAAGATTTTTCTCGCCTTGCACTGATGGTGGCTTCCGCAAAGCAGATAGGTTTTTGTCCCTCCGCGGTAACAGAGATTCTTTCAAACATCGACGCAGCGCAGCAGATGAAAAACAAGGCAGAAAACGATCTCGAGCGATTGCTCGATACAAAGAACGCGGCGCAGCAGAGAGCTCTGGCGTTGGAGCAGGAGATTGCAGATAAGCAGAAAATCATAGA
>JAKEIF010000005.1 GCA_022545875.1 Nitrososphaera sp. | reverse complement strand
TTCTGTAGAGTGTCTTCAAGGAATCACGCTAGCAAATGCTTTAAAGAAGACAGAGTGCATTTGTAACTATTGTCTGAGCCATCCAAGCTGTACGAGGAGTCAGGCAAAGTAAAGGTAAGCATCTCCCCGTGGCGGCTTCAGACACTTTCCAAGGAAGCCCTCAATGATCTGGAGAAATTTTGGGCTGAACAGGCTCGGCAGCTCAATTGGACAAAGTACTGGGACAGGACGCTGGAATGGGATCCGCCGTTTGCAAGATGGTTCGCAGGCGGGCTCTTGAACGCTTCGGTTAACTGCCTCGACCGGCACCTGGACTCGGAAACTAGGAACAAGGCGGCCATTGTCTGGGAGGGAGAGGATGGACAAAGCAGAACGTTAACATACTTTGAACTTTACAGGCAGGTTTGCAAGTTCGCAAACGTCCTCAAACGTTATGGCGTAACAAAGGGGGACCGGGTGACAATCTACCTTCCAATGGTGCCCGAACTAGCTATTGCAATGCTTGCGTGTGCAAGGATAGGGGCAATACATTCTGTAATTTTTTCCGGCTTTAGCTCCCAGGCCCTTGTTGATAGGGTCAACGATGCCCAATCAAAAGTCATAGTCACGGCTGACGGCGGGATAAGAAAAGGCAAAGTTGTAGAGCTAAAGAAGGTAGTCGATGAGGCTCTTCCTTCAACTCCTTCAATCGAAAGGGTAATCGTTCTCAAACGAGCTGCAATCGAGATCACACTTGGGCCTAACCATGTTTGGTGGCACGAAGCGATGAAAGGAGCGCCGCACGTCTGCATCCCCGAGGCCGTCGAGAGCACACATCCACTTTTTATCTTGTATACTTCGGGAACGACGGGAAAGCCAAAAGGCGTAATGCATGGGACCGGAGGCTATCTCACCCACGTCCTTTCCACCGCTAAATGGGTCTTTGACTTTCAAAAAAATGACGTCTTCTTTTGCACAGCAGACATTGGCTGGGTGACGGGGCACAGCTATGTGGTATACGCACCGCTTATGTGCGGCGTTACGGAAGTAATGTACGAAGGCGCGCCCGACTTTCCCGGACCGGACAGGTACTGGGCAATAGTGGAAAAGTATGGCGCCACAATTCTCTACACTACTCCAACCGCGCTAAGGATGTACATGAAGTACGGCGACTCGATACCCGAATCATTTGATCTATCTTCCGTTAGGCTCCTAGGGACGGTAGGCGAGCCCATCAATCCGGAAGTGTGGATGTGGTACCACAGGGTCATAGGCAAAGAAAGATGCCCGATAGTAGACACTTGGTGGCAGACTGAAACCGGAGGAATCATGCTTGGAATGTGTACCGGCATTGAAATGGTGCCGATGAAGCCGGGGTCCGCCACTTTTGCGATGCCCGGGATCGAAGCTGGCGTAGTCGATGAAAAGGGGGACGCTGTGCCTCTCGGAACAAAGGGATATCTTGTGATACGAAGGCCATGGCCTGGGATGCTTTTGAGCCTCTGGGGTGACGATGAAAAATACAAGGCGACTTATTGGAGCAGGTTTCCAGGGACATATTATCCGGGTGACTACGCCATGATTGACAAAGACGGCTACCTTTGGCTTCTCGGAAGGGCAGATGACGTTCTAAAGGTCGCAGGCCACAGGCTAGGCACCATGGAATTAGAGAGTGCTTTTGTTGCCCACAGATCCATTGCCGAAGCCGCGGTCACGAGCCGACCGGACCAAGTGAAGGGAGAGTCAATAGTCGCATTTATAGTTCCAAAAGAAGGTATCGCCAAATCTTTAGAGCTACGAAAGCAGCTCTTGGACCACATCAGAGCAACGCTGGGAGCAATAGCCGTGCCAGAAGAGGTCTATTTTGTCGACAAGCTGCCAAAGACTAGGAGCGGCAAGATAATGCGGCGGCTGCTCAAGGCTGTTGCATCCGGCGGTACGGTGGGCGACACGACAACTCTTGAAGATGGCGCCGCCATTGATGAAGTAAGAAAGGCCTACGAGGATCTAAAGCACGAAGTCGTACACACTTAGAATTTCCAAGACGCAATGTACAGGGGGGTTATCTCAAGCACACAGGATTCCTTCCCTGTCTCTTTTATCTTTTGCGCAGCCTTGCCATCCAGCGAGCCCAAATACCTGATAATGTTGCGGACTGTGACCCTTGTAGCATATTCCGCATCGTCTACAACTGACACCTTGGCCTTGCCGCGCACTCCGAGTGGGGGACCGTCAGCGGGATCTGAATCAACGAGAAAATACAGAGCAGGATTCTGGCGCAAAGACTTTGCCTTTTGGCCGTCCCTGTATGTCGCAACAAAAAATTTGCCCTGATCATAATAATACCATACAGGGTGGACCAAGGGGAATTTGTCGCGCCGATCAATGAGTCCAATACGCATGATCAGAGGCTGCTCCAGAAAATTAATTATCTCTGTCTCATCCATTTGCACGGAATCCTTGTCGGCGAGCCTGAACTCCAAGTGAGACGGTATATTCGTTGTCATAGATAATCTAGACGGAGATTATGGTCATCTTGGAGCCCTTTGAGATATCGTGCAAGTCTGCAAACCCCGCAGTCGCTGCCATGACATAGAGAGACCGAGAGGTAGTCTTGTAAGTGCAGCTAACAGTTTCGACAACGTTTTGGCATGGTGGAGCGTCCTTGATCATGTATACGGCGGTGCCATTCTGGTCAAACCAGACTAGGTCCAAGTTGTATTCTATGTTGAGCATCCAGACTTGATGCAGATCAGGATGGTCATATTTTAGCAACAATGCAGTGTCCTGTCCCAACCTGTCCTGCCTGAAGGTCAGCCATCGCTGACGTTCCGCGGCCGAGTCGGCAATTTCGACGGTTATTATGCTGTCGTTAATTTTGACAGTCCCCTTCGTGAATTCAGTGCGGTCAGGAGCCCTCACCTCAGGGGGAATAAATGCAATCCCCAGGCCTCCCACTGCAACCGCGGCGATAATCGCCGGGATGAGAATCGCGGACTTGCGCGCCACATATGAAAGACAATCGCGAAAATAATTTGAACTTTGCTCGTCATAAAGAAGTGGAGGGGGTGGGATTCGAACCCACGAACCCCTAAGGGACGGGATCACTCATCTCGTTTTGGTTATTGGTGTCACGAGAACAAATGATAGCGTTCCACGCAGACGTGATCTTGAGTCCTGCGCGTTTGACCAGGCTTCGCTACCCCTCCACGCAAGCGTGGTGAGCGTAGAACCTTATTTCAGAGTTGCGGCGTAGCCTTTAAAGGTTAAATTTTGCTTTCGTCAATTAGTATGCGAGAGGAAGGTGTCAGCTGGGCGACATGACCAAACCTGAAACGATATCAAGGCTTTGTGTAAAGTGCCATTCAAAGACAGTGCATGAGGTTCACGAAAAAACAGTCACGGGGACAAAGCTGGTCTGCACGGACTGTGGAAATTCGCTAGTAGCCGCCCTTTAGATGTCCAGATGATGCAACCTGACTTGCCAATCGATATGAAAATCCTGTTTCATCTAGTCCTGCAATCAGGCGCATTTCCACCGGATCTTTGCTTGCAGCATTAAACATTTATTAAAATCTGTAACCTAGCACAGATTATGAAGATAAGCGAGCTTAAAGCTGGAATGCGCAATGTAAGCGTCACAGGCAAGGTTGATAGTGTAGGCGAGTCGCGTACCGTCAATCTAAAGGCAGGCGGGACAAACGATGTTGCCGATGCAATAATCTCGGATGAAAGCGGAAGCATCAAGCTATCTCTGTGGGGCGAAGACATCAACAAAGTCCGTGCAGGCGACCGGGTCTCTATAGAAAACGGTTACATCAATACATTCAAGGGAGAAAACAGCATAAACATCGGCAAATTCGGCAAGCTCACCAAAGCCTAACTGATATATCCCATATCTCTGGGTTTCTGAGGCTGCTGTCCTTCGGGGATCTTGCCTCCTCTAGCAGCCAACATCTGCTGTTCTATTGTTTGTATCAGCATTTCTGTATCTTTTGCTCGCTTGTCAAGGTTGGTCATGTCCACTTTTACGCCAATAATCTTTACAAGCGTCTCAAGTATTGCCTTTGAAGCTTTGGCATCGACGACATAGCCAGACGTTTCCCCAAGAAGGCATGTGCCTTTTATGCCGCGCATTTTGGCTATCCCTATCACTAGGCCGTTCATTCCCGTTATACTCCCACTGTCCATCATTGAAATATCGTAGGAGCCAAAAGACTTTACAGTCTCTGCGTCTGTCGCTGTCCCAAAGACTTTTGATTTTTCAACAAAGACTCCTGTAATGTACGCGGCTAGCGTGAACACGTGTTTTGCATCAAAACGAGATGCAACATTGAGAATTTCTTCTGCAAGGGCGTACTCGGCGTCTGGAACTGCCGGCTGCGAATCGCCCGTAAGCATAAGTAGATCTGGTCCGCTTTCGCCACGCCACCAAAAGATGCTATTCTTCAAGAGTTCTGCAGTTCCATCCGCCTTTATCATGACCTGCGGCGGGAACGAATTAGAATAAATATCAACCAGGTGCTCGGCGTGAAGTTCCTCGATCAGGTGGTCCACGGCCAGCTTGCCGACGTAGCCGCTTCCTGGAAAGCCGCAAATCAGGTATGCCGATTTTAGGTCTGGAAGCACTTTTGCAGAGTAAACCAGCTTGATCTCATTTGTGGACACAGCAAGCACCAACGTTGAATCCGCTTTAAAGCTTATCCACCGGGTGATGCATAGCTATTGCCCGGTAGCCGTGATCGGCAAC